>JADFKX010000121.1 GCA_022564695.1 Chloroflexota bacterium
TGATCATCTCCTTGATCATGAACATCATCAACAGCCGCTTGAGGGTGGGGACGCAGTAGCTATGGCGCTCACTGCAGGGCCGCCGCTTCCCGCTCCCCTATCCGTCCGGCGCATCCGTATCTGGGCGCGCGAAAACCTGTTCGGCAGCTTCTCCAATACGGCGCTGACGGTCGTCATATCGCTGATCCTGTGGGTCGTGATCTTCGGGGCCGGCCCGCTGATCGACATCGCCAGCGGAAGCTGGCCCGATCATCTCCTCGGAAACGGTATCCTGCGCTTCGTATTTGACGGGGCGCAGTGGGAGGTCATTACCGCCAACCGCAGGCTGATTTTCGTAGGGCGCTTACCCTCAGAAGAGACATGGCGTATATGGGTCGTTCTCTTCATCATCAGCGGGTTGGCCGGGCTGAGCTGGGGTTTGTGGAGCAGCATCGGGCGCCGTCTTGCGGTCATGCTAGCGATCGGGTTGGTACCCGTATTTCTGTTTATGGCTGAGGGCGAATCCGCCCTACTGACCGCCGGGACAGTCGGCGTGTTCGCTCTGGGTTATGTGATAGCGCGAATGCTGCTCGCGCCCGGCAGCTATAGGGGCATGGCCCGCAACCTGCTCGTCGTGAGCTGGCTCCTGTCATTCCCGATCACGATGTACCTGCTGAGCGCCGGAGATAATGTCGACAGCCTGAACTGGGGCGGGCTGCTCCTCACGATGATTCTCGCCGTCGTTGGGATCGTCGCCTCTTTCCCGCTCGCTCTGCTCCTCGCATTGGGACGAGCCAGCAGCTTCCCGGTGATCCGTCTGTTCTGCGTGGGCTACATTGAGCTGATCCGCGGCGTGCCGCTCATCACCCTTCTGTTCATGGCGAAGTTCATCCTGCCGCTGATGGTAGCGCAGGAGGGCGACGTTTCTCTTCTCGGAGTCAGGCTCCTCGAGATGAACGACATCGTCAGGGCCATGGCGGCGATCACGATATTCTCCTCCGCCTACCTGGCTGAGATAATCCGTGGCGGCCTGCAGGCGGTACCCCGCGGCCAGGTGGAGGCGGCGCAGGCGCTGGGGCTTGGCACTACACGCATCCTGGCGTTCATCGTCCTGCCGCAGGCGCTGCGGGCGGTCATCCCGGCGATTGTGGGGCAGCTTATCGCTCTGTTCAAGGACACCTCTCTCGTACTCATCGTGGGGCTGACGGAGCTGCTAAGCGTGGCCCGCCAGGTGACAGCGCAGGCGGACTTCATCGGCACGCAGGCGGAAGCGCTGCTGTTCATCGCCTTGGTATACTGGATTGTGGCCTTCTCGATGTCACGGGCCAGCCAGCAGCTTGAACGGACGCTGGGCGTGGGTGAGCGTTAATGGTGGCGAGCGATGTCTAACGGCGAAACGGTGAGAACTGGGCGAGGTGACGGCGATAGCCGTATCGGCGCCAACGATATCATCATCTGCAAGGACGTCACGAAGTGGTTCGGCGACTTCCAGGCGCTACACGGCATCACTACCACCGTCAAAGAGGGTGAGGTGGTGGTCATCTTCGGCCCCTCCGGTTCCGGCAAGTCCACGTTCATCCGCACGCTCAACCGGCTGGAGGAGCACGACGGGGGCCAGATAATCATCGACGGCGTGGAGCTGAACAACGACCTCCGCAACTTGGAGAAGATCCGCTCGGAGGTTGGCATGGTGTTCCAGCAGTTCAACCTGTTCCCCCACCTCACGGTGAGGAGGAACGTCACCCTGGCCCTATCGCACGTCCGGCACTTGCGCAAGGGCGAAGCGAACGAGCTGGCTGAGCGACATCTGGAACGCGTCGGCATCCCTGAGCAGATCGATAAGTATCCGGACCAGCTATCCGGCGGTCAGCAGCAGCGGGTCGCCATCGCCCGCGCCCTGGCGATGCAGCCCAAGATCATGCTGTTCGACGAACCCACCTCCGCCCTAGACCCAGAGATGATCAAGGAGGTGCTGGACGTGATGCAAGAGCTGGCGCAATCCGGCATGACGATGATCGTGATTACGCACGAGATGGGCTTCGCCCGCGAGGCCGCCGACCGGTTCCTATTCTTCGATGAGGGTCGCATCGTGGAGGAAGGGACGCCGGAGCACTTCTTCGAGGACCCGAAGGAGGAACGGACGAAGCTGTTCCTGTCCCAGATCCTCTAGGATAGCTGGCAGCCTTCACCCCGTTCGCCGATAGGTTCCAACAGGATATGACGATCGCCCTCCGGCGGCCTATCGATCCTTGGCGACGGAAGCGTCGGTGAGATTCACGACATTTTCGAGGAGCACTAAGCTGGGCTACGACTTCCAGCCACCAACGTGTTCGGGGGCATCCGCTCGCGGCAGCGGCCGCTGGCTGTCTAGTCGTGGGGGAAAAGTCGGTGGCGGTAGCGGCGGAAGATGAAGGCGCCTCCGCCGAGCAGCGCAAGCCCGCCCCCAGCGCCGATGAGAGCATACACCCAGAACCATGACCCCCCGCTGGAAACGACAGGCGTGGGGGCAAGTGACCGTGTCTCGGAATCGGGCAATGGAGCAAGAGACTGATTCGCCACGGACGGCTCATCGGTCGGAGAGGCCTGCTCGCCGGTGGTTGTGCCGTTGGTGGTGGTCCCGCCACCGGTAGGAGCCTCATCGCTGGTAAGCGCCCCGCTGCCACTGGGCGGCGGTGGAGTGGAAGTAGATGTGGGCGTGGCCTTCGGGGCAGCTGTGGGAGTAGGGGTCGCCACCACTTCAAGCTGTCCGCCGGATACCCACTTTGTTGAGCATCTCGTCCACTTCCAGCACGCCTGCTAATCAGATCATCATTACTACTACTAAGTAGCGGAGTCCGGGCATAGGACTCTTACCCTCTCCGCCAGGATGGTATCCGCGTCCACGAGTGTACCTCTGACCCGCACTTCTTCTGCCAGGCTCAAGTTGCCCTCCACATCGGTGCTCGAATCGATGATGACGGTCAGCGGGCCATCGGGTGCGTCGATCATCAGCACGTTGCCCTCGAACGAGAGCACGGTGCCCCTCTTGATCTCTGCCTCTCCATCGCCCACTTCATAGATAAAGTCGCCTGCATTCCCCGGGCCACTGTTACACTCATCGCCACCGACAGGCGCCGTTGGGTCGCCTTGAGCAGGCACGACATCGATCTCGCGAGCGAGGAACGATCCGTCCGCCTGACGGGTAGCATGAACCTTTATAGGCACACCTGCGGCAAGCGTTCCATCGATGTCCGTACTCGCAGTCAGGGTCACGATCACGCTGCCGAAATCCGTTTCTACGGTCAACGATGTGCCGCTGATCGAAGTGATGGTTGCCAGGAACTCTACCTCATCGCCCGGGAAGAACAGCCCATCGTCTGGCGGTTGGTTAGTGGCTGTTGGCTCGTTAGTGGCTGTTGGTTGGTCAGTGGCTGTTGGTTGGTTAGTAGCTGTTGGCTGGTTAGTGGCTGTTGGCTGGTCACCGCTCGTGATGAACACCTCATCCGCTGGCGGGCCATCGTCCTCCACGGCCCCATCGGCGCCGTCCACATATTCGCTCCCGGTCTGGATCGTGATGCTGATCGCCACCAGGGTGCCGTCATCGAGTTTGCGCACCTTTATTGCAAGCACGGAGCCCAGCTCAGGGAGGCTCAGATCGAGGACAGTACCGTACTCGTCGACAACGACTGTGTCATCTGTGAGCCGTATCCTGAACGACCCTTCCTGTGTGCCTATCACAAGCCAGCCGTCGCCCTGTACCGTAAACGTCCCCTCCAGCTCGTAGGCTTGAGTAGTGGAGGCGCCAAATTGGAAACCCGTGAGAAAGTCGCCGCCGGAGGCCGCCACCAGGCCACCCAGCACCAAGACCGCCGCCAATGTAAGGATGGCGGCTGGCCGGGCGAAGATCCCGGGTAGCCGCCGCGGCGGGGAGTGTGGCGCCTGTCGCCCGGACCACGTGATCGCCTTCCTGACTAGCGCCTCTCGGCCGGCCTGCTCCGCTTGAGCCGATGGCTCGGCGAGCGGCTGGGCGGAACGGGCGGTCCGGAACTCCAGATAAGGCCGCAGGGCTTCTTCCTGGCCGGGGTACTTCCTGAGACATCGATCGATGTCGCCCTGGCAGGCGTCAAGCTCCGCCAGACACTCAGTTAGCAGCTTCTCGAACGACTTGTCCATTTTTGCCTCCGCCTAAACGGCTGACTCAAGTTTACGTTTCAACATGTATAGGTCATCGCGACGCTGAAACTACTCGGGCTGTTGGGGAAAAGATTCAATTAGAGGGGTTGGCTCTAATCGTCGCGGAGATGCCGGCGCAGAGTATCCAGCGCCCTCGCGTGTAGCGAGTACACAGCCCGCTCCTTTTTGCCCAGGAGGAGGCTGATAGCAGGGATCGAGAAGCCGCCGTAGAAATGTAGAACCGTGACCTCACGCTGGTCGTCGGTCAGCCTGTCAAGCGCATGCCGAAGGTCGAGGCGCTCGACGAAATGACCGGGATCGCCATCAGCGGCAGGCTGCACCGTCACATCGGCGCTCGCCTGTTCCGCGTGGGGTGAACGTACCTGCCACAACATGAGGCGCGACGCGATATTTCTTAAGCCGGACACGGTATGTTTCCGGCGCTGCGAACGTAGATGTTTGCTGACCAAGTGGCGTGCGATGCCGTACAGCCAGGCGAGAAGAGGCTTCCCCCTGTAGTTGAACGAGTCGATATCCTTCAGGGCCTGGAGGAATACGCTTGAGGCTATATCTTCAGCCGCGGCCCTATCGCTGGTTCGCGCCAGGGCGTAGCGAAAGAGCCTTCGATAGCTGGCGTTATAAATCTCAGTCCAGGCGGCCGGCGAACGGGCCTTCGCCCCGCGAACCAGCTCCGCCTCGTCATCCCAGATGATATCGGGGTGGCTTGCTCCCACCGGAGCCGCCGTGCGTATTGGTGCTACAGCTTCCATCGCCTTCTTATTGATCATGTTCTTCATACTGTGTATGTCTCCGGCGGTTGAAAACTACTCGGTCGTAAGCCAAAATCCGCACGCCTGAGACGAGCATGGGTTCCGCGATTTACTGCCGGCCTCTAAGCGGGAAACTTATATATAGACGGCCCAGCACCACGCAAGTGTTACATAACGAGCTGGCGCGTCGTTCTGACGGAAGGCCCTGATGGATTGGCCCCACGCCTCCCGGATTAAAGGAGCGCAACCGCTTGTCCCGGCTGGCCCCACCGTGTCATGCTGATGCCAGTTTCATATCTGAAAACTGTCACCATCGTCCGGTCCCGGCCGCTTTCGTTCCGGGGCTTGTCACCCAGCACGGCGACAAAATTGCGGCAAGTGCGGAGATGCTTATCATTCTGCTGGACGCTCCTTTTGACCACCTGTCGTAGATGATGCAAGCATTCGGGGCGCCAAGCCCCGGGCGGTCATTCAGGCGCCCCCGCACCACGCGAGAATGAAGCGATCGGCGGCCAGCGTCCGTGAGAACTTGCTTCCTTAGCCTTGGCCGAACTAGGTCGGGGGTTAACCCCTCCAGATGCGAAGTAGTATTGAGCCCCGCTGCGATCCCCAGCGCTGGAGGCAGATGTGGGGGATGGAGTAACTTGACGGGTTAACTATGCAACAAGGCGGAGTGGCAATACGTCCTCAGATTGTGGAGAGGTCATCCTAACATTAGTTCCCAGTTGAAAAGAGGCGACATGAAGGTGATAGTTAAGCAGACGCGGGCCCCAACTCTGCCCCATGACGGGAATGGTAAGTTCATCGAGGGCGAAAGGCAGCGCCTTGCCCAGGAGATCCACGATGGCTTGATCCAGGAGCTGACGGGGGCGGTGCTGCAGTTAGAGATCTGCGAGAAGGTCTATACGAAGGACTCCAGCCAGGTCCTCGCTCCCCTGAACCGCGCCAAAAAGCTGGCCCGCAAATGCCTACACCAGCTGCGACAGCTGACGTTTGACCTGCGGTTGACGGCGGTGAAGGAGCTGGGGCTAGTGAAGGCGTTACGCCGCCATTGCGACGAACTCAGCGAGGAGAAAGGCATCGCCATTGCATTCAAGGCGACGAAGGCACGGGCGGACGTGCCCCTGTCTATCGCTGGGAGCTTGTACTACATCGTGCGGGAAGCCTTGCTGAACGCCACCAAACACGCGAAGGCCAAACGCATCCAGGTGCGCGTGAGCTTTGATCAGCAGCAGGTGATGGTGGCCGTCCAGGATGACGGCATCGGGTTCGAGGTTGAGCCCACGCTGGCCAGGGCGGAGGAGGAGAAGAAATTCGGTATGGTGGGCATGCACGAGCGGGCGCACCTGCTAGGTGGCAG
>JADFKX010000122.1 GCA_022564695.1 Chloroflexota bacterium
GAACGCCGGGCCCGCGGCCGCCGTGGCCTCCGCCTGCGGCGTGACCCCGAAGGCGATCGCGGACGCGGTGGAATCGTTCACCGCCGTGCCGCACCGGCTGGAGCACGTGGCGACGCTGAACGGCGCCGACTACTACAACGATAGCATCGCCACTACGCCAGAGCGCACCCTGGCCGGCATTCGCTCGTTCCAGGAGCCGCTGGTGCTCCTCCTCGGCGGCCGCGACAAGAACCTGCCGCTGGAAGAGATGGCGGAGGAAGCGCTGCGCCGCTGCCGTGCCGTGGTCATCTTCGGAGAGTCTGGGCCGAAGCTGGAGGCGGCGCTGCGAAAGGCCGCCAAGGGATCGCGCGATAAGGGCGCCCGCATCGTCCGCATCTCCACGCTGGCCGAGGCGTTCGAGGCGGCCCGTCGGGCCGCCCGGCCGGGCGACGCCGTGCTACTTTCGCCCGCCTGCACCAGCTTCGACGCCTACGACAACTTCGAGGACAGAGGCGAGCACTTCCGCTCCCTAGTCGGTCGCTACGTCAAGGAGGCGCAGCCATCGCTACCGTAGAGAGCGGCCGCCTGCGCCGAGGCCAGCCGGACTACCTCCTGCTGGTTGCCACGTCCATGCTCCTGCTGGCGGGGCTGTTGACCGTGTACACAGCCAGCTTCGCTGTGGGCCATCTGGAGTTTGGCGACGCGAACTACTTTGTGATTCGTCACGCGTTCTACGCCATCGCCGGCGGTGTGGCGCTCCTCTATTTCATGCGGCTGGACTATCACCAGCTGCGCCACCTGGCCGCGCCGATAATGGTGATAGCGTTGCTGGGGCTGGCGGCCGTCCTCATTCCCGGCATCGGCGTGGAGCGCAACGGCGCCCGACGCTGGCTGGAGCTGGGCCCGATCTCCTTCCAACCCAGCGAGTTCGCCAAGCTGGCGATCATCATCTACATCTCTGCCTGGCTGGCCGGCCGGCAAGGGAACATCAGCAAGTTCAGCCTGGGCCTGGTACCGTTCGTGCTAATGGTCAGCGTGGTCGGCGGCCTGGTCATCGTCGAGCCGGACATGGGCACGGCCGTCATCATCGTCCTCACTACCAGTACGCTGTTCTTCGTCGCCGGAGCGCCGCTCAGCCACCTAGCCCTGCTCATGGCCAGCGGCGGCCTCGTGACTTACGTCATGATCCTGGCGCAGGACTACCGGCTGGATCGCCTCACCTCCTTCGTCTCGCCGGAGGCCGACCCTCAGGGAAACGGCTTCCAGATCCTTCAGTTGCTAATCGCCCTGGGGAGCGGCGGCGTCACCGGCCTCGGCTGGGGGGTCAGCCGCCAGAAGTTCTTCTACGTCCCCGGCGCCCACACCGACGGCGTCTTCGCCATCATCGGCGAGGAGCTGGGGTTCATCGGCCTGCTGGGCGTCCTGGGTCTGTTCGCCTTCTTCATGTTCCGCGCCCTCAAGGCGACGCTCGCCTCACAGGATCAGTTCGGCACCCTGCTGGGCGTGGGCATCGTGAGCTGGATCGCCTATCAGACCTTGATCAACATGGGCGGTATCACGCGCTCCATCCCGCTCACGGGAGTGCCACTGCCCTTCCTGAGCTACGGTGGCTCCGCCCTTGTCGCCGTGATGGCCGGCGCGGGCATCCTCCTCAGCCTCTCCCGCTACGGCCGCAACGGCTCCTACGCAAAGCAGCCGAAGGCCCGTGCCCGACGCTATGCCCGGCGCAACCCAGCCGCAGGGAGGAACACGGTATGAGGCTGGCCCTCTGCGGCGGCGGCACCGGCGGCCACGTGTACCCCGCCCTGACCATCGCCGCCGCGCTGGAGCGTGAGCTGCCGCCCGGCGAGAGGCTGGAGCCGCTCTACCTGGGCTCGCCGGAAGGCACGGAGGCGGAGCTGGTGGAACGAGCCGGCATCCCGCTGCGCCCCGTTTCGTCCGGCCCCATCCGAGGCCGCAACCCCTGGGAGCTGACCCGCAACGCCACCCGGATGGCGAAAGGAGTGGCCCAGGCCCGCAAAGCGCTGTCTGAGTTCCGTGCGGACGTCGTGCTATCCACGGGGGGCTACACCAGCTTCCCCATCGCCCTGGCCGCCCGCTCCCGCGGGACGCCCATCACGATCTACCTCCCGGACGTCTACCCGGGCTGGGCCGTCCGGGCCATCGCCCGTCTCGCCCGCCGCATCGCCGTCACCGCCCCCGAGACGCTGTGCAAGCTGCCGATCAGCAAGGCGATCCTTACGGGCTATCCGGTGCGCGAGGAGTTCTCGCACGTCAACCGCGCGGCGGGACGTCAGCGCCTGGGGCTGGACCCCGAAGAGAAAGTCCTGTTCGTCGCCGGCGCCTCCCAGGGAGCGCACAGCATCAACCAAGCGATAGCAACCAACCTGCGAAGCCTCTTAGAGTTATGTGAAGTCGTACACATCAGCGGCCGCGCCGATGAGGAGTGGCTCGCCGGACTGGCGAAGGACCTTCCCAACGAACTCCGCAGCCGCTACCACCTGTTCGGCTACCTGCACAAGGAGTTTCCCTGGGCGATGGCCGCCGCCGATCTGGCTCTCTGCCGCGCCGGCGCCTCCGTGCTGGGAGAGCTGCCCGCCCTGGGCCTGCCGGCCATCCTCGTCCCCTACCCCTACGCGGGCGCTCATCAGCGGCTTAACGCCCGCCACCTGGCGGACAACGGCGCCGCCGTCATCCTTAAAGACAGCGACCTGAGTTCGATGCTACCGCTCGTCGGCGGCCTCCTTCACGACGCCGCTCGATTGGACGCGATGAGCCAGGCGTCACGGCGGCTGGCCCGACCTGAGGCTGCACGCAACATCGCACGGCTCATCGTGGAGCTGGCGGGGTCATGAGGACGGCGGTGAAAACGATACCGCATCGGGTGCATCTGGTGGGCGCAGGCGGCATCCACATGTCCGCCATCGCCCAGATCCTGCGCGCCCGCGGCCACACCGTCTCCGGCTCCGACCTCAACCTGACGCCGCTCACGAAACGGTTGGAGACGATGGGCGTCAGCGTGAGCCGCGGTCATGACGCCGCCCATGTGGGGGACGCCGAGATGGTCATCTACACCTCAGCCGCCCGCGAGGACAACCCGGAGCTGGTGGAGGCGCGACGCCGCGGCCTCCCCACCCTGAAGAGGGCCCAGATGGTGGCCCGCCTCATGGAGGGGAAGCGCAGCATCGCCGTGGCCGGCAGTCACGGCAAGACCACCACCAGCTCGCTCATCGCCTTTATCCTGTCGCAGGCGGGCCGCTCGCCCACCTTCATGCTGGGCGGCGAGATGATCGACCTGGACACTAACGCCATGGCGGGCGAGGGCCCAGACTTCGTCGTCGAGGCGGACGAGTTCGACGCCGCCTTCCTCAACTACCACCCGGAGATCGCTCTCGTCACCAACGTGGAGCCGGACCACCTGGACATCTACGGCTCATACGAGAGGCTGAAGGACGCCTTCCGCCAGTTCCTGTCCCAGGTCCAGCCAAATGGTTACATCGTGGCCAACAGGGACGACCCCGCACTGCAGGCCATCCTGCGCGAGGCTGTAGGAGACGCCGTGAACCCCCCCGTCCGCGTCGTCTCCTACGGTTTCGATCCTGCCGCCGAATGGCGTGCGAAGGATATTCTGAGTAAGGGTGTAGACGGATGCTCTTTTGTGGTAGAATGCGGCGGAGAGGTGTACGCAACCTTCGAAACGCGATTGCCGGGAATTTATAACGTAAGCAATGCCTTGGGGGCGATAGCAGTGGGGAGCATCCTGGGCCTGCCGGTTGAGACCGTACAGCGGTCGGTCGCCGAGTTCCACGGCGTCCGCCGGCGCTTCCAACACCTCGGTGAGGCCGCTGGAGTCACGATCGTGGACGACTACGCTCACCACCCGACGGAGGTGCGCGCCACGCTGGCCGCCGCCCGCGAGCGCTTTCCCGGCCGTCGCCTCGTCTGCCTGTTCCAGCCTCACACCTACAGCCGCACCCAATACCTTCTGGACGGCTTCCGCACCTGCTTCGCGAACTGCGACGTTCTGTTCATCGCGGAGACGTACGCGGCCCGCGAGGAGCCGTCGGCGGGCATGACCGCTCAGCAGCTTGCCGAAGAGATCACCGAGCCACCAGCCCGCTACGCCGGCGACCTCGATCAGTCAGCGGCGGCCGTGGCCGCGATGCTGGAGCCCGGCGATGTCTTCTTCGCCATCGGCGCGGGCGACATCGAGAAGGTCGGGCCGACGGTCCTGGAGACGCTGGAGAGACGATGAACGAAGCGTTCCTGGACGAGCTGCGAGCGCTGGGGCCTGCCCTCCTGGACGAGCCGCTGCACCGCCACACCACGTTCGGCATCGGCGGCCCGGCCGACGTCTACTTCGCCGCTCGCAGCGAGGAGCAGCTCCGGGCCGCCCTGCGAGCCGCCCACCAGCACGACGTGCCCGTGTTCATCCTGGGCGCCGGCTCCAACGTCCTCATCCTGGACGGCGGCATCCGGGGGCTGGTGATTGAGAACGCGACGGAGCAGGTGGACGGCCCCACAGCCAACGGCGCCGGCTTTAGGGTGCGCGCGGCCAGCGGCGTAAGCTTCGCCGCCCTGGCCCGCCGCCTCTCCTTCGCCGGTTACAGCGGCATCGAGTGGGCCTGCGGCATCCCCGGCACCCTGGGCGGCGCCGCCGTCTACAACGCCGGTGCTTACGGCAAGTCGTTACTGGATAACCTGAAGGGCATCCGCGTAGTCGATCCCGAAAACGGCATCCTGGAGCTGCGGCCCGAGAAGCTGAGCCTGGACTACCGCAACAGCGCCTTCACTCGCGGCGCCTTGAAGGGCCACGTGGTACTCTCCGTAGACCTGTCCGTGCAGAAGGGAGACCCGGACGAGCTTCGGGCCCGCGTGCGCGAGTTTGACGCCCAGCGCCTGGCCGCGCAGCCCCGCGGCCGCAACGCCGGCTCCATGTTTAAGAACCCGGCGGAGCATCCCGCCTGGTGGCTGGTCGATCAGGTCGGGCTACGCGGCCACCGCATCGGCAACGCGGAGATATCTCAGCAGCACACCAACTTCTTCCTAAACCTGGGCGGCGCCAAGGCCGTCGACGCCCTCGCCCTAATGGAGCTGGCCCGCTCCCGTGTACGGGAGCGCTTCGGCATCGAGCTGGAGAACGAAGTCGCTATGGCGGGGGAGCCCTGATGACAGGCAAGCGTCTGAAGGTGGGCATCCTGTTCGGCGGCCGCTCCGCCGAGCACGAGGTCTCCGTGGTCTCCGCCCAGGCGGTGATGGCCGCCCTGGACGCGGACCGTTTCCAGGCCGTGCCCATCGGCGTCACCAGACAGGGGACATGGCTCACCCCGGCCGATAGCGAGCGCGCCATCACCTCCATACGCGCGGAGAAGTTCTCGGCCCTTGAGGAGCCGCTGGGAGAGGGCATCCTGCACCGCACCAAGGCCCTGGGCGCCCTGCGCCGCCTGGACGCGGTCTTCCCCCTCATCCACGGCACCAACGGCGAGGACGGCACCCTGCAGGGGTTCTTGGAGCTGGCGGGGGTGCCGTATGTGGGCGCGGGCGTGGCCGCCAGCGCCCTGGGGATGGACAAGGCGCTTCAGAAGACGATCTTCCGCCAGCACGGCTTCCCGATGCCAGAGGACGTCGTCGTCCTCGCCTCCCGCTGGCGCGACGATCCGGCCGCCGTCTGCCGCGAGGTTGAGGCCTCGATCCCCTACCCATCCTTCGTTAAGCCTGCCAACGGCGGCTCCAGCATTGGTACGTCCAAGGCCCGCTCTCGCGAAGACCTGCGCGAGGCGCTGGAGAAGGCGTTCCGGTACGACCGCAAGGCGCTGGTCGAGGTCGCCGTGGAGGGGCGTCAGGTTGAGGTGGCGGTGCTGGGTAACGACGAGCCGGAAGCGTCGCCACCGGGCGAGATCACGTTCGAGGAAGAGTTCTACGACTACCGCGCCAAATACGACAACCCGAACACGCAGCTCCATATCCCCGCCGATATCCCGCCTCAGGCCGCCGAGGAGGCACGCGCTATGGCGCTGGCGGTTTACAAGGCGATAGACTGCGCCGGACTGGCCCGCGTGGACTACTTCTTCACGCCGGAGGAGCGGCTCATCCTCAACGAGGTGAACACGATCCCCGGCTTCACCCCCATGAGCATGTATCCAAAGCTGTGGGAGCACGCCGGCCTACCATACAGAGACCTGATTACCCGCCTTATTGAGCTGGCGCTAGAACGGCACGAGGAGAAGCGCCGTTGTGTATAAGTACAAACCTGGAA
>JADFKX010000123.1 GCA_022564695.1 Chloroflexota bacterium
GGCACGGCTCTCACCGCCCCGGACAAGCGCTACCCCCAGCGCTTCCTGCATGGCGGCGGCCGTCTCGAGACGCCGGACCCGTACACCTTCAACATCGTCCTGGACCGCCCCTTCATCCCTGCCCTCCAGGATATGGCTAACGGCACCTGGGCTATCATCCCGGCCAAGGTGCTGGAAGCATACCCGAGCCTCAGCCAGGTCGCCTTCGGCAGTGGCCCCTTCATGCTGGACGAGTTCCGCGGCTCGGAGCGGATCGTGCTCAAGAGGCACCCCAACTTTTTCCTCAACCCGCGCCCCTGGCTGGACGAATATAGAATAATCGTCATCGCTGAGGGCTCGTCTCTCCTGGCCGCCTTCGAATCCGGTCAGCATGACATCAACGGCGCCGTCCTCTCCAAGGCGGACGCTGAGAGCCTCATGGAGAGCGATGACTTCATCGTCGATAAGTTCCCCTCCCTCTTCTACCCCGTCATCCAGATGAAGATGCGCCCGCCCTTCGACGACATTCGTGTCCGGAAGGCTATCGACCTCGCCCTGGACCGCGACGACTTTATCAACGTGATATGGTCCGGCGAAGGCCTCTACAACGGCCCTATTCAAGCGCCGCAGGTCAAGTGGGCGCTCCCCCAGGAAGAGCTGCGCGCCTTCTATCGCCACGACCTCGAGGAGGCCAAACAGCTCCTGACGGAGGCCGGCTTCCCGGACGGCTTCAAGACCAAGATGAAGCTGCCCAAGCTGCCCGGGGCCGCCATCATCGGCGATATGGCTGTGCTCATCAAGGACCAGCTCAGCCGCGTGAACATCGACGTTCAACTCGACGAAGTCGAGCTCGGGGCCTATATCGTCAACGTGATCCTCCCCGGCAACTTCGACATGACCTTCTTCCCCAACCTCCCCTGGCAGGAGCCTGACCGGCCCCTCTCCTTCTACCACTCCCTGGGCGTCACAGGCACCGGCAACTGGACCAACTACTCTAACCCGGAGCTGGACAAGCTCATCGATGCCCAGGCCGAGGAGTTCGACGTGGAGAAACGCCAGGAGATCATCCTTGCAGCCCAGCGCTTGATCCTGACGGAGCACGGCCCGCAGTTGACCCTTCCCGGCAGCTTCGGCTACGCCGCCCGCTGGAAGCACGTCCACGTACCCACCCAGTTCGGCCCCCTTGGTCCGGAGCTACCCACCGATGCCGGCCCCATCGGCTCCGATATCTGGGTTGACAATGTATAACCCCCGGTAATATCAACCAGGACAGCCACAGCGCGAACGATCCATGCGCAACTACATCATCCGCCGCCTGATACTCCTGGTGCCCATAATGCTGGGCGTCTCCTTCCTCACCTTCGCCGCGTTCCGTATCATCCCCGGCGACGCCGCCATCCTGCAATGCGGGTTCGGCTGTACGCCGCAAGTCATAGAGGACCTCCGGCGCGAGCTGGGCCTTGACCAGCCCTGGTACGAGCAATACGGCGACTGGGTATTCGGCGTTGTCCAGGGTGATTTTGGCGAGTCAATAGCAGAGGGCGGGCTGTCCGTCACCACTGAGCTGGGGCGGCGGCTTCCTATCACCGTTGAGATCCTCGTCATGTCGGTCGTCCTTTCTGTAGTCCTGGGCGTACCGCCGGGGATACTCTCCGCCATCCGCCCGGGCACTCCCCTTGACTTCATAGCGCGCATCGCCAGCGTTGTTGGGCTCTCTATACCCAATTTCTGGCTGGGCACACTCGTCATCACCTTCGGCCTTGTCTGGTTCGGCTGGACACCACCCCAGTTCGGCAGCGGCTACGTGCCCATCTACGATGATCCCTGGGTCAACCTTCAGCAGTTCTTCTTCCCCTCGTTGGTCCTGGCTACCGGCATAGCCGCGGGCATCATGCGCCTCACTCGCTCCTCCATGCTGGAGGTGTTGCGAAACGACTATATCCGCACCGCCTGGTCCAAGGGTCTGCGGGAGAGGACTGTGGTCATCCGTCACGCCCTCAAGAACGCCCTCATTCCTGTCGTCACCGTCCTCGGCCTTTCAATCGGGGCACTGATCAGCGGTACCGTACTTGTAGAGACGGTCTTTGCCCTCAACGGCGTCGGCTTCTGGGTGGTGTCGTCGGTCATCCGCAGAGACATCTTTGTCGTAATGAGTCTGACTCTTATCTTCGCCACCACCTATGTGGTGGCCAACCTGGTTGTGGATATCGCCTACGGCTGGCTTGACCCCAGGATCCGTTACTCCTAGCGGCTGGCATGGCTCGGCAAGACGCTGTCCCCCTGGAGCTGGAAGAGGTAAAGACACAGCGTCCACCCCTGGGGCGAAGGCTCTTCAACCTGGCCCGGCAGCACCCCCTGGGCCTGTTCGGCCTCCTCACCGTCGCCCTCCTCTTCTTCGCCGCCATCTTCGCCGACCTCATCGTCCCCTACGACCCTCAGGCGATCGATAGGGAGGCCCTCCTGGCCGGGCCCTCCTCGAGCCACCTCTTAGGCACCGACCGGCTGGGCCGCGACGTCCTCAGCCGCACGATCTTCGGGGCTCGCATCTCACTCTTTATCGGACTCGTCTCCGTCGGGTTCGGTGTCACTATCGGCGCCGCCCTGGGGATCATCTCCGGTTACCTGGGACGCTTAGTGGACAGCGTCATCCAGCGCTCCGTCGACATCCTCCTCGCCTTCCCGGCGATCGTCCTGGTGCTGGCGGTCGTCACCGTAATCGGCGACGATGATTCCGCCGTCCGCGTGTTCCTGGCGGATAACACGCCCCTGCCCGAGGGCAGCTTCATGGGCATCCCCTTCTTCCTGGACATCTTCATCATCTCACTGGCCATCGCCGTGGCCGTCGTCGCCGGCGTGACCAGGATCGTACGCGGTGCCGTGCTCTCTCTCAAGGAGAACGTCTACGTCGACGCTGCCCGCGCCTTAGGCGCCAGCGACGCCCGCATCATGTTGCGCCACATCTTCCCCAACGTCGCCGCTCTGGTGGTGATCCTGGCCAGCATCACCCTTCCCATCGCCATTATCGCGGAGGCCGCCATCAGCTTCCTGGGCATCGGCGTGCCGGTGCCCACCCCTTCCTGGGGCGCCGATCTCACCGGCCCCAACCGTGCGACCGCCCAGACCGGCGCCTGGTGGCCCGTCTTCTTCCCTGGTCTCGCCCTGAGCCTGGTGGTGCTGGGGTTTAACATGCTGGGTGATGCCTTCCGCGATATATCGGATCCGCGTCTCCGCGGCGCTCTAGGCTCCGGTAGCGGCGGTGGGAGCAGCACCGGCGGCATCTAGCCGCTCGCCGCACCGCCCTCAACCACTTCCTGTCGCGGAGACCCCACAATGTGAGGCACGTCTTCGCCCGCAGGCAGACGCGCTAGTCGCTAATCGGAAACGATCTTGATCGCCCGCTCCGGACAGTTCGCCACCGCCAGCCGCGCCTTCTCCTCCAGCTCCTTCGGAACGGCGCCATCTTGCTTCTCGTGAGAGTAGCCGTACTCATCGAGATCAAATAGCTCCTGCGCGACGGTGATGCAGCGGTTGTGCCCCTGGCACTTGTCGTTGTCGACTTTTATACGCACTATCCGAACACCACTGGCATCGAGCGCGGGCCGCGGACCTGTCCGCCCGCCCACGTAACGTTTTCGGGATCCTCCAGCCTGAAGTCCGGTATACGGGCGAGCCACTCCTGTAGCGCCACCCGCATCTCCATGCGCGCCAGGTTGGAGCCGGCGCAGCGATGAATGCCGGCGCCGAATGCGATGTGCGGGTTCTCAGCCCGGTCGATAATCACCTTATCCGGGTCCTTGAACCTCTCCGGGTCTCGGTTGGCGGCTGGAAACGACATCAACACCTTATCGCCCGCCGCCATCTTGCAACCGTTGTACTCGTAGTCCTCGGTCAGGACGCGCGCCATCGTGACTGGCGCGTACGCCCTCAGCAGCTCCTCCACTCCTGTGTCCATGAGCTCCGGCTCAGCCACAAGCCGTGCTCTGTCCTCAGGATGCTGGGCAAGGTGCCAGAGCGCAGACCCGATGGAACTCCAGGTCGTGTCGATACCGGCGACGAGAAGCAGGAAGCAGGTCCCAAGCACGTGCTGGTCGGGCACTGGCTCACCATCCACGTCGGCCTGCACCAGATAGCTGATGAGGTCGTCGCCCGGGTTCTTTTTCTTCTCGGTGATCTGCTGCCAGAGGAACGTGAGGATCTTGTTCCTCGCTTCAGACGCCATCGCGAAGTTCTGGAGACCAAACTCCAAGAACTCCTGGACCCACTGCGTAAACGTGCCGGACATCTCAGATGGGATTCCGAGCATCTTTGCGATAACGTACGGGGGTATCTGCTGCGCGTAGTCCGCGGCCGCGTCGGCCCGCCCATTTTCGATGAAGCCATCGATAAGAGATCGACAGTGAGCCCGCGTTACGGGTATCCACTTCTCCATCGACTTAAGGGAGAACGGCGGCAGGAGGAGGCGTCGTGTCCAGGTGTGCTCGTAGCCATCAGACGAAATCGGCGGGGCGCCGACACCGAGGAAGCGTTGATCGTCCCCGGTCTGCTCAAACCCCTCCGGCGGCACGACCGGCACCACCAGTGGATTCGCCGAAGAGAAGTGCTCGACGTCCTGAGCGATCGCGTAAACGTCCGCATGCTTCGTTGGCATCCAGGAAGAGCCCCAGCGTTCCGTATGCGCTATCGGGCATTTCCCTCGCAGCTCGTCCCAGACCGGATACGGGTCCTTGATGTACTCCGGATCGAAGATATCGTAGTCGGTCGCCCAATCTTTGATCGGTTCAGTCGTCACAGCGCAGCATCCTTCCTTTAGCAAACGCTAAGTTATCGTCTGCACGCCGGAGTGTCAAGGCGCCGCGGACTGGGAATCCGATACGCGCTTTTGCTACGTATGGACAATGTAAGCCTCGCAGTGACTCGAACTACACGCGGGTCCGCGCCCCAATAATCCGTACCGGGCCCATACAGGGATTTGGGTCGCGAATAGTCACGCCGCGCCTGCACCACATTCGCACGATAAAGGTTATGATTAAACCTAGAGGTACCAACATTCTATTCAGCAAGCGCAAGTACGAGATCGTCGCGCCCGAGGATGCACTGCCTGGCCGGGATCGTCCTCAACGAGGAGGATGAGCGGCTGGGTCGATTGGGACATGACTCCTACATCCTCCCGTCGTCGCTGCGGGGGGGGACGGCGTGGTGGGTTGCTAACAAGCTGACGCTTGATTCTATCGCTGGATCGATGTTATGAGCAAACGAGCCCCGCCTTACTCCGCCACCACCTGCTTCACAGTCTCGCTCCGGAAAGACAGCGGCGGCTCCCCAGCCTTGTCCGTCTCCACCTCGAACTCGTCATGCTCCAGCGCGTACATGGTCACCACGGCCATAGAGCCCACTCTCGCGCCCTTCGGGCCTGATCTCCATGTTATCTCCCCGATGGAGCAAACGGGCGGTTGCCTGAGCACTACCCACAATCCAAAGGAGAAAAGATGAACGCATCATCCCGAAACTTTGCTGGCGTTGCTGGCGGTGAGCAGGTCGTTCAAAACACCGACGTTGAGCAATTCACCGCGAAGTTCGGGGGCGAAGTGCTCCGTCCTGACGACACGGGGTATGACGAAGCCCGAACAGTCTGGAACGGAATGGTGGACAAGCACCCCGGCCTTATTGCCCGCTGCACGGGCACGCAGGATGTCGTTGCCTGCGTGAATTTCGCCAGAGATCACGAAGTCATGGTGTCCGTGCGCGGGGGAGGGCACAACTACGCGGGAAAGGCTGTGTGTGACGGCGGTTTGATGATTGATCTCTCGCCCATGAAGGGCGTGCAGGTGGACAGCGAGGGACGGACGGTACGTGCACAAGCGGGGCTCCGACTCGGGGAGCTTGATCGGGAGACGGCGAGGTTTGGTTTGGCAACGACGCTAGGCGTGAACACCGATACTGGCATTGCGGGTCTAACTCTCGGTGGTGGCAACGGGTGGCTCGCCGGGAAGCATGGGCTTGCCTGTGACAACCTGCTCGCGGCGGAAGTGGTTACCGCTGACGGTGCGGTGCGCGAAGTGAACGCCGAACAGGATAACGATCTGTTTTGGGCCTTGCGCGGCGCGGGGGCGAACTTCGGTGTCGTCACGTCGTTTGAATACGCGCTGCACCCTGTAGATACGGTCTTGGGCGGCTTACTGGTCTTTCCACTCTCGGCAAAAGTCTTG
>JADFKX010000124.1 GCA_022564695.1 Chloroflexota bacterium
TAGCGGTGGCAGGGGTGCTATCGGGGATGCCCGCGGCGATGGCGGCCTGGCGGGCCGGATTCATCCCCAGACCGGCGGAGAGGACGTTTCCCATGAGCACCTCGTCAACCTGATCCGGCTTAACGCCCGCCCGTTCCAGAGCCTCGGCGATCGCGATCGCTCCCAGCTTGGTGGCTGGGACATCGGCGAACGCACCGCCAAAGGTGCCGATTGGTGTGCGCGCGGCGCCAGCGATGACGACTTCATTCATGGTGTCCTCCTGTCCAGCGTTGGGCGTCTAGCATCGTATCTGGTGCACGGGTAAGGGGTCAAGCGGAGGCCCGGCCGAGACCGTGCGTCAATGTGCGCGCCGCCCCGCCTACCGGCCCTCCTCCGGCAGCGCCACGCCGAGGCTGCGCCACATGTACCAGGTGCCCACGCTGCGATAGGGCCGCCAGGGCTCCGCGATGCGCTGCATCTCCTCCGGCGTGGGTGGGCCCGGCAGGCCGTACGCCTGTCGGAATCCGCGCTGCACGCCCACGTCGTCCACGGGCAGCACGTCCGGCCGCCCCAGCGAGAAGATCAGGAACATCTCCGCCGTCCAGCGGCCTATCCCCTTCACGGAGGAGGCCCTGTTGATCACCTCCTCGTCCTCCAGCGATGCGAACTCCCCCTCCTTCAGCTGGCCCGAGGCGAACTTCTCCGATAAGTCGCGCAGGTAGGCGAGCTTCTGCCGGGAGAGGCCGGCCGTGCGCAGCTGCTCGTCTCCGGCGGCAATGAACTGCTCAGGCGTGAAGAAGCGCTTATCGTCCGTACCCAGCACCTCCATAACGCGGTTCATGATGGCGCGAGCCGCCGGGCCGGCGAGCTGTTGAAAGAAGATAGCCCGTGCCAGGGAGCGGAAAGTACCTTCGCGCGGCTCCATCGCAAACGAGCCGACGCTGTCGATGACGCGGGCAAGTGTCGGGTCCGCCTTACGCAGATGGGCGACGGCCGCTTCCGGGTCGTATCTGAGCACGGGATGGATTGTAGCACGCCGGGCCGCGCCGCAATAACTAGTAGAACTGTAACGCCGAGCCCCTCTTCCGGTTAAAGGATTAGGGTACCTTTTGCGGCAGTTCGATTCACAGATGAGCTAAGAGCAGAGGAGGGGCGACTTCATGGTTGCAAAGGTCATAGTCCTGGTAGCGGATCGGGATGATCCGAAGCACGGAGAGATCGTGGTTGTGGACACTACCGTTGAGGCAGAGCGGCTTGTCGAGACTCTGCTCGATTCCGGCTTCGACCGGGAGCGGGTGCGGGTGTTCACCGGCACTGAGATGGAAGCGCATGTGTCTCATCGTCCCAAAGTGGAGCTGGTGGAAATGGGCGTGGACGAGCCCGCGCCTGCCGACGACGCGCCTGCTGAAGAGGAAACCCAACCTGCTGAGGCCTTGGGCGGGACCCACGCCGCGGAGTTGGAGAACGAGAACAGCTCCGCGCCCCTGTTCAGGACCCCGCCTGTGAAATCAGTAGAGTTGATGCCTGAGCTGCTCCACTAGGCTCCCGCGTTCGGCGATATCCCTGAGCAGGCGGCCTCCCACGGGATCGCGCCCGTGTATACTGTCGTACGCGGATGCCGAGTCGATGGGCGGCGGGACCGGCAACCGTGAGATAACTTCGCGGTGCATACATCTCAGGACGTCACGATAGACCGCGCGGCAAGCCTGCGTCGCTTGGCCGTCCTCATCCTTGTTTCGATCCCCGTCACGGCAGAGATACTGTTCGGTGAGATCATCTTCGCTGGTCATATCGTCCTTCTCGTCGAAGGTCTGGGGTTCGCCTGGGGCCTGGCAGCTTTCATCGCCATCTGGGCGGTGCTGGGGCTGGTGGTGCTGGCGGCCAGGGATATCTTGTGGCCCCGCATGCTGCCCCTGCTTGAGCCGTTCCTTGCGAGCGTTGGCAGCCATGTAACGGGCCTGCTGGCGCATACGCGTGTCAAGGTGTCGCTCATGGCTCTTGGGGTTTTCGGTGTCTCGGCCCTGGCTGGGATAACCATCGCCCTTGCTGGCGGCGGGATAGTGGACTGGGCGGTAGAGCATCGCGCTAGCGTGGCGACGTTTCTCATCGCCGCCGCCGTCGTATTCGTGATCATCCTCCTGATGGCGCGGATCGGTCGGGGGATCCAGAGCTGGATCCGCAGCGTCTCAGCGACTGCGAGCCCGGCGACCCGCTCATTCGCAACCCTGGTGACGATGGTGGTGTTGGGGCCGGCGCTAAGCTGGCCGCTGTTCCGTCTGTTCGGCTATTCAGGCCGGACCACTTACGCCCTTACACTGGCTGCTGCGCCCGTGTTCGGCGCCGCCTGGGTGCCGTTCTACTCACTCGGCGTTTGGAGTCTGCTGCAAGGCCTCGTCTGACGGCCTAGCCAATGCTCAGGCCCAGCAGGAACAGCGCCACCGCTACCATCGCGGCCAGCCGCAGGCGTCCGGCCAGCGGGTACGGTCGCAGGCCGGCGAAGATGATCGCGCCGGCGATGGGTGGCACCAGCAGGATGTTGATCGCTGCCGCGGCGGGAGCGTCCGTGGCGGCTAGCAGCGCTTGAAGGGCGAAGGCGAACGCCGCCGTAATTACCGTCAGGAGAAGCAGGCGGCGTAGAGGTATCTGCGGCCGTGGTGTGGACACTGTGTGCGCCTCCAGACGTAAGGCACGATGAGAAGGCGGCTACTGGAGGTACATGCCGCCGTTGATGTTAATCTGGGCGCCCGTTATATACTCGCCCTCGCTCACCAGGAAGCGGCAGAGCCTGGCAACCTCCTCCGGCTTGCCGAAGCGCCCAAGTGGAATCTTCGCCAGCAGCGTCTGCTGCACCTCCTCCGTCAGGTTCGTCACCATCTCCGTCGCGATGAAACCCGGGCACATCGCGTTCACGGTGATGTTGAAGCGGGCGAACTCCTGCGCCGCCGACTTCGTGAAGCCGACGATCCCCGCCTTGGCCGCCGAGTAGTTGGACTGTCCCAGGTTCCCCATCTGGCCCACGATGGACGACATGTTGACGATGCGGCCGCCGCCGCGCTCGATCATGTGGGGCAGCGCCGCGTTGGTGCAGTAGAAGACGCTGCTTAGGTCGGTGGCGATCACCTCTTGCCATTCCTCCGCGCTCATGCGACGGATCGTGCGGTCCCGGTTGACGCCGGCGTTGTTAACCAGGATATCGATGCCGCCGAACTCCTTGACGGTGGTATCGATGAGGGTCTGAACGTCGTCCGGGTTGGCCACGCCCGCATGTACACAGATCGCCTCCTGCCCTTTGTCCTTAAGCTCGGACTGTAGCTGCTCCGCTAGCTCCTTGCTCTGGAAGTAGTTGATGACCACCTTGCAGCCGTGGTCGGCCAGCTCGCGTACAATGGCGCGACCAAGGCCGCGGGAGCTTCCGGTGACTATGGCGACCTTACCGTGGTTCAGACAGGACACAGGTGACCCTCCCTCTTTTCAGTATCTGCGTTGTTAATCGCGCTCACGCTAGAGATGTATGCCGAGCCGCGACCGGGCACGATCGCGTAGCCAACGACCGCCAAGGTACACGGCGGATGCTCCAACACCTAGCACGCCACCCAGCACACCCGCTAAAGCGCCAAAGGCGGCAATAACGAATGCAGAGAAGCCGATCTTAACGATCAGCGCATCTTCCCCAGCGAATTCCCCCGGATGACGAGTGACCGCAGCCGCCCAATGGCTGACTACTGCAAGGAACGCGAGTACGCTGCTTGCAAACGCGCTCGTCGATAAGCGTTCCATGGCCCCGCTAAGGTATACGGAGGCGATGATGAGCGCGGCGAACACTAGGAGGACGACGGGGTCGATGGATGAGTCTAGGTTGCCATGTTCGTCAACCGTTGTAGTGAAACCACCTATCACGGCAAGCGCCAGCAGGGCGGCCAAACAAGCCAGGGTGGTCACTGAACGTGTTGCTGGTGACATCATATCGCTGTCGGAGCGCGGTAGTCTCCGAAGGTGTTTCGCATCACGCCGCAGATCTCGCCCAGGGTCGCGTACACCCTGACCGCTTCCATTATCGGGTGCATCAGGTTCTCGCCGTCGCGGCAGACGTCGTCCAGCCGCTTGAGGGCGGCCTCAACGGCGGCGCCATCGCGTTGCTTCTTGAAGGCGTCAAGTTTCTTGACCTGGGCCCGCTCGGCCTCCGGGTTCACGCTGAAGGTCATCTGCGGCTCCTCTTCCGCAACCCGGAACTTGTTGACGCTCACGATCGTCTTTCGGCCTTCGTCGACCGCGCTTTGATGGGCCCAGGACGCCTCCTGTATCTCCCGCTGCATGTAGCCGGACTCGATGGCGGTGACGGCGCCTCCCATGTCCAAGACACGGTCCAGGTACTCCCAGGCCCCTTTCTCTAGCTCGTTTGTCAGCGACTCGATGTAGTAGGAGCCGCCCAGGGGGTCCGCTGTGTCGGTGACGCCGCTCTCGTAGGCGATGATCTGCTGCGTGCGCACGGCGATGCGCTGGGCCTCCTCGGTGGGCAGGGCCAGCGCCTCATCGTAGCAGGAGAGGGCCAGCGACTGCACCCCGCCCAGAACCGAAGCCAGCGCCTGCAGCGTCGCCCTGACGATGTTCAGCTCCGGCTGCTGTGCGGTGAGGGTGGCGCCGCCGGTCTGAACGTGAGTGCGAAGTGTCCAAGAGCGAGGGTCCTTGGCGCTGTAGCGCTCGCGCATGATTTTGGCCCACATTCGGCGTAGAGCGCGGTACTTGGCGATCTCCTCTAGGAAGCTGTTCTGGGTGTTGAAGATCCAGGAGATGCGAGGCGCAAAGTCGTCGATCTCAACGCCGCGGTCGAGCGCCGCGTCGATGTAGGCGATGGCGTTGGCGAAGGTGAACGCCATCTCCTGCACGGCGCTGGAGCCGGCGTCGCGGATGTGATAACCGCTAATGCTGATGCTGTTGAACTTCGGCAGCTCCTTGGCGCAGTACGCGATGAGGTCTGCGGCCAGCCGCAGCGAAGGCCGCGGCGGGTAGATGTAGGTGCCGCGGGCCACGTACTCCTTGAGCACGTCGTTCTGGACAGTGCCCTGGATCTTGTCGTTGGGCACACCCTGCTTCTGGCCGACCACGGCGTACATGGCGACGAGCACGGCGGCAGGGGCGTTTATCGTCATGGAGGTGCTCACCCGGTCCAGCGGGATGCTATCGAACATCGTCTCCATGTCGTCGAGCGTGTCGATCGCCACCCCCACCTTGCCCACCTCACCCTCCGACATCGGGTCGGTTGAGTCGTATCCGAGCTGCGTCGGCAGGTCAAAGGCGACGGAGAGGCCGGATTGCCCCTCCTTGAGAAGAAACCTGAACCGCTCGTTCGTCTCCTCGGCGGTGCCGTAGCCGGCGTACTGGCGGATAGACCACAACCGGCCGCGGTACATCGTGGGCTGAACACCGCGGGTGTACGGGTACTCGCCCGGGAAGCCTACATCGCGGCCGTAGTCCGTGTCCGCGACGTCCAGGGGGGTGTAGAGGCGTTCGGTCTGGGTTGAGCTGGTGCGAAACTCCGTGTCTGAGCGCTCGCTGGAGCGGTCCAGCGCCTTCTTGAGGGTGGTTTCCTGCCACCGCTCCTTCTCCTCCGCGATTCGCTCCAGCTCTTGCTTGTCTGCCATACGCTGCTTTACCCTATTGGGCCTGCCTTCCGGCAGGGTTACTTCGGCGTCTCCGCTGCCGCCTCGTCCGCCGGCCGCTTGGCGATCATCACCGAGCGCCGGAAGCTCATTACGATCTTGCCGTCCTGATTGCGCGCGCGTGTCTCGACGCTTACGATGCCTCGGTCGGGCCGCGAGGACGACTCCTTCTTGTCCAGCACCTCGGACTCCGAGTAGATGGTATCGCCGTGGAACGTGGGTGCGTAGAACTTGATCTTCTCGAACCCCAGGTTGGCCAGCGCTTTGCCGCTGACGTCCGGCACGCTTTGTCCGAAGGCGATGTCTACCACCAGGTTGCCGACGACGACCTGGCGGCCGTAGTCGCTGTCTTTGGCGTAGTTGGCGTCGATGTGCAAAGGGTGGTGGTTCATCGTGAGCATGCAGAACAGCATGTTGTCCGACTCGGTGATCGTGCGGCCCGGCCAGTGCTTATACACGTCGCCGACGTTGAACTCCTCGAAGTATCGTCCGAACTGGGCCATACGATTTACTCTCCGTACAT
>JADFKX010000125.1 GCA_022564695.1 Chloroflexota bacterium
CCTTCACTGCGGGGGGGGGGGGGAGTCCCCCTCCCGCTGGGCGGAGGTGATGGCGGCCCGCATGCCTGAGGTGCAGGCCCGCCTCGGCCCCGAGGTAGAGCTGGAGGAGTGGACGCAGTCCTGGACGCGCATCCACCAGACGGTCCCTTACGATCCCCTCAGCGAGCCCCTGGCGGAGGAGGTGGCGCGCCGGCTGGCGGAGACGATTACCGTCCTGCAGCCGATGGTGGAGGCGGAACGCGCCAACGTGCCCGCCGAGCTGGAGGCGCTCGCCCCCGCCAAGCGTTCAGGCGGCCGCCGCCGCTTCCAGCGCCGAGGCCGGCCGCGGGGCTCGCCCCTCTAGTCCTTTAGCTTAATCCCATCGGGACACAGCGGCACCTTGATGAGTGACAATCCATTACTGGCGAACTGCTCCGCAACCTTCGTCAGTGTCCGATAGGTCGTCTTAGGTCGATACGTGCCGCTGTCGCCGTTGACGTCTAATGTACACGTTTCTAGGTCCACGATGATCTGGCCCGCATAAGCCACCTTCTCGGACGTCCACTCATACCAGTTATTTTCGTTGTCTTTGTTAAACATATCGATGGTGGCACCTACACCATTGTCACTTGTACCCTGGGCAAGCATGAAGTGCTTGCTAATCGCATCTAGCAGTCCCTTTCCCTCGGCGCGATCCAGCCAACACGGACTTTGCTTAGGGTCCGCCTTCTTATCCTCAGAGATCAAGTTGACGATCGCTTCCTTGGTTGCATTGGATCCGCTGTCTCCATCTCCCAAGCATTGCCTGCCTGTACAACCGTCTTTGGCGCCGGCTTTCTTCTGCGCGGCTCTGAAGTCTCCGAAATTGACATCCTCTTGCCATTGGGCGACGATAACATTGCCGTCCATGTCAATCACGTAGTTATACTTCTGCATATTTTCGTTGTCAAAAAGGTCTGCCTCCATGTACTTACTCAATATGACGTCAGTGAGTTTGACAGCTTGGGATACGGACAATTTGGTATCCTTGTAGCACTCGAAGTCTCTTTCTTTATTACTCGCCTCCTCCCCGTGCGGTGCAAACGGGTAAGGCCCGCCAAACTGCGTAGGATCGAACCCAACGGGTGACACTTCTGGGGATGGCGTGGGGGTCGCGCCGGATCCACCACCACCAATGCACGCTGATACTGCCAACAGCAGGGCAAACAGAATACCGAATACGGCGAACGGCAAAATAGACCGAGTCTTCATCTTAAGCCCCCTTATTATGAGACCACGGTGTACGGCACTTTATAGCACAGGCGCCTGAGGATTGCAATAACCGGGGTTTACAAGCCAGCCGAGACCGCGGGGCTCAGCCCTCTGGCCTCCCGACCTACCCCTCCGCTTCCTCCCTCAACCTGGCGACCATCCCCATGGCCCCGGCGAACTCCCCCAGCTCGCTTACCGCCAGGCGAACGCCCTTCAGCGGCTGCGTCATCGCCAGCGACTCCATGGTCACGCGCGCCTGCTCCAGCAGCAGGTCGCCCGCCTTCGCTACTCCACCACCGATGACGATGACCTCCGGGTCGAATACGTTAACGAAACCGGCCAGCGCCACCCCGAAATAGTGCCCCGCCTGACGAAAAGCCTCCCGCGAGGCGGCGTCACCCATCGTCGCCGCCCGCTCCATCATCTCCGCCGTAACCGGCCCCTCCTCCTTGCGCAAGCGCGCCAGGATGGGCGAGTCGCCGCTCTCCGCCAACTCCTCGCCCCTCTTGGCGATCGCCGTGCCCGAGGCGAGCGACTCCAGGCAGCCACGGGCGCCGCAACCGCAGGCCGGCCCGTTCATATCGATGATAACGTGGCCCATCTCGCCGGCGGCGCCGCTCTTACCCCGATATAGATCGCCGTCGATGATGATCCCACCGCCGACGCCGGTGCTCACCGTGATATACAGCATATGGCGGCTGCCCCGCCCGGCGCCGAAGCGGTGCTCACCCAGGGCCGCCGCCGAGGCGTCGTTCTCCAACAGCGTCGGCAGGCCGAACCGCTCTTCCAGCAGCCGCGCCAGCGGCACGTCCTGCCAGCCGGGGAGCTGCGGCGCGTTGGGAACGATCCCCCGCACCACGTCCACCGCCCCCGGCGAGGCGATGCCGAGACCCGCCAGACGTTCCCGCTTCACGCCCGCCTTCCCTAGGGCGGCGTCCAGGCTCTCCTCAATCCGCTCCAGCACCACTTCCAACCCTTCCTCCGCTGGGAGAGGCCTATGTCATCGCCGAGGACGCGGCCGGAGCCGTCCACTACGATAGAACGAAGCCTGGTGCCGCCGAGGTCGATAGCGCCATACAGTCGGGAAGAGTCCGCGGTCAACTTATGTCACCAAAATGGAACCACTAAAGCACGAGCGAAAGGTTACGCTGACAGTCTTACGCGAAAACCGTCACGCCGCAAGAGCCCGCCCAGCGTCTCACTCCTGCGACCAGAGGGCGTGATAGCCCTCTCCCGCCAGCGCTTGCTGCACTGACCGCCGCTCCAGCCGTTGCAGCTCCGCCAGCGCCGTGTCTATCATGCGCGCCACCTCTGGCCGCTCCGAAGCCCCCAACTGATCACGGATCCGCCGCGCCAGCCCGCTAGACTCCAGGAACTCCATCGAATGCGGCCAGATAAAGAAGCTGAACCGCTCCGGCACCCCAAACGCAGGACGCTCACGGCCCAGCCAGTGGAACCGCTCCTCGACCGAGTTCACCGGCTCCACCACCTGGACAAGCGGCACCTGGTCATCTGTCTCCCGCGTGTCGATGATCACGCGCTCGGGGAACATGCGGAAGCCAATGGCGAACACGTCGCACCCCTCAACCACCTTGCCCACCTCTTCCAGGTCGATCTGGACGCCGTTCTCAGTGAACATGCTGTTGTGTTGGTCGGTTCGGCGGCCTAGTACATCTCCGACGGCGAAGGTGGCGCGGCTGCCGACTTCTTCTCCGGGATGTCGGCTATCAGACAGTTGGTGGTGAGCACCATGCCGGCGATGCTCACGGCGTTCTCAAGGGCGGAGCGGGTCACCTTTGCCGGGTCGACAATGCCACGCTCCACCATGTTGCCGTACTCGTCCTTGGCGGCGTCGTAACCCTGCCCCTTCTTCAGCCCCTTCACCTTCTGGACGACAACCGAGCCGTCCTGGCCGGAGTTGGTGGCGATGCGCCGCAGCGGCTCCTCCAAGGCGCGGCGCAGTATGTTCACGCCGGTTGCCTCATCTGATTCCAGCTTCAGCTTCTCCAGGCGCGGCAGCGCGTTGAGGTAGGGCACACCGCCGCCGGGCACCAGGCCCTCTTCCACCGCGGCGCGCGTGGCCTGAACCGCATCCTCTACCCTGTGCTTACGCTCCTTGAGCTCAGTCTCAGTGGCAGCACCCACCTGAATCACCGCCACGCTTCCGGACAGCTTGCCCAGCCGCTCCTGAAGCTTCTCGCGGTCCCAGTCAGAGCTGGCCTCATCCACCGCAATCTTGATCTGGCGGATGCGCGCCTTCATCTCATTCGCGGAGCCTCCGCCCTCGATGATAGTAGTCTCCTCTTTGGTCACGACAACCTTGCGGGCGCGGCCGAGGTCCTCCAGTTGGACGGCGTCCAGCTTGCGGCCTACCTCTTCGCTGATGATCTGGGCGCCGGTTGTGGTGGCGAGATCGCCCAGGTTGTCCTTACGCCTATCGCCGAAGCCAGGCGCCTTGATCGCGCACACGTTGAGAGCGCCCCGCAGCTTGTTCACCGCCAGCGTGGCCAGCGCCTCGCCGTCACAGTCCTCACAGATGATAAGTAGATTCTTAGTCCCCGACTGGAGCACCTTCTCCAGCAGCGGCAGGATATCGTTTACTGCGGACAGCTTCTTGTCCGTCACCAGGATGTGCGGGTTCTCGATCTCGCACTCCATACGCTCGGGGTTGGTGACAAAGTAAGGGGAGATGTAGCCGCGGTCGAAGTTCATCCCCTCGACGTACTCCACCTCTGTAGTGATCCCCTTCGACTCCTCGACAGTGATGACCCCATCCTTGCCGATCTTCTCCATCACCTCGCCGATGAGCTCACCGATCTCCTGGTCGTTATTGGCGGAGATGGCGGCGATCTGCGCCATCTGCTTGCGTGTGGTCACCGCCGTGGAGTTGGCCTTGATCGCTGCCACAACGGCCTCCGCGCCCTTCTCGATGCCGCGCTTGAGCGCCATTGGGTTGGCGCCGGCGGCCACGTTCTTCAGCCCCTCGTGGACGATCGACTGGCCAATGACGGTGGCGGTGGTGGTGCCGTCTCCGGCGATATCGTTCGTCTTGGAGGCGATCTCACGGGCGAGCTGAGCGCCGATGTTCTCGAACGGGTCCTCCAGTTCGATGTCTTTGGCGATGGTGACGCCGTCGTTAGTGATCGTTGGGGAGCCGAATTTCTTCTCCAGAACGACGTTGCGACCCTTAGGGCCAAGGGTGATCTTTACGGCGTCGGCGAGGGCATCGACACCGGCCTTCATAGCGTGGCGCGCGGCCTCATCGAACAGAAGCTGTTTGGCCATAGTGATAGTTTCTCCTTCTGGCTGCCGTTATACGGGCTGAGTTTAGCACTCGCCGGGGCGGAGTGCTAATGTATTTTTAGCCGAAACAGTGCCTGAGTGCAAGGGGGAGACGATCCCGCGAGACGCCGTCGCGCCGGAACGCGAGCAGCACGGCGTCCCCTCGGGTCCGCTTCCGAATATGGCCCCGTAGCCTACTTCTTCTCTTCGTCCTCGCCCTTGAAGGGCTCGCGCAGGATCACCTTGACGCCGGAGATGGTGCCCGTGACGGCGTCGCGAACCTGCTCCACGACGGTGCCGCCCAGACCACCGGCGGCCTTCACCGCGCCCGACGCGGCCGCAGAGGCCGCCTCCTCGGCGCTCAAGCCAATCTCCTTGGCGCCCTCAATCGCTCCCTCCACGGCGCCCCGGGCCGCGCCGGCCACGTCGCCGCCTACCTCGGAGGTGCTCTTCACCACCGCTCCCGCGGTCGCCGAGATAGCGCCTAGAGCCTCGGTGCCGGTCTCTTTCGTGGCGCGGATGACGCCCACTACGACGCCCTTAGCGGCCTTCGTCAGGTCCTCGCCCACGTCGGCCACGCCCTGGATGACCTCGCGCACCGTGTCGAAGATCAGCGAGGTGGCCTCGCTCGTCACCTCGTTCACGCCCTTGAGCGCCGTCACCAACGTGCCGCTGACCGCGCCCACGGCGGCGCCAGCCACATCGCCGACGCCCTTGATGGCGCTGACCACCCCCGCCTTCACGTTCTCTAAGATGCCTCTCTTCTCCTCTTCAGAAGTCAATTGGGTCACCTCACCTTTCTTGTGATTGTCTGTGCCCTTCTAGACAGGAATTAGCGTACCTATATCACTGCACACAGTCAATCATTAATTCAACCGCAAGCCATACTTTGACATACGCAATCTTATGTTGCGCTGCCCGCGCCTCTTCTGGAACGTCTCGCCGCACTCGCTCAGCTCTAAGGCAGACGGCCACGCGGCGGAGAAGGCCAAGTCCAATGGCAGCTCAAGCGGCTCTTTCAGCCCCCATTCGGGCGTTGACAGCCTCCTATCTGTCTGATACGCTCTCCACAGAGTATAGTAAGTAACCACTTTCCAAATCGGAAGAAGGGGTACGCGGATGCTGACGATCACCGCCAAGGCTGTCGATAAGGCCAAAGCGCTCTTCAAGGAGAAGGGGTTAGAAGGCGAAGCCGCCCTGCGCGTGTTCGTCGTCGGCGGCGGCTGCTCCGGCTACCAGTACGGCATGTCGGTCGCCCAAAAGCCCGACGAGGAAGACTTCGTGATTGAGCACGATGGCGTCAAGCTGGTAGTGGACCCGGACAGCGCCCCTCTGCTGGAAGGGGCGGAGATCGACTACGTGGACGACCTGATGAAGGCTGGCTTCACCATCTTCAACCCCAACGCCGTCAAGTCCTGCGCCTGTGGCACCAGCTTCGACACAGCGGAGAGCAGCGGCCAGGCGAAGCCCTGTAGCCACTAGACGAAACAGCGATAACGCCTAGGGCCCGAAGCGCTCTGCTTCGGGCCTTTTGTAATATAGGGGCGGCCCGGGAAGGCTAAAGCCTTCCGCCATACCAGGGAGGAGGTTGGTCTTGCCCAACTACTGGATCGTCGTCGGCTCTGAGGAGAACATGCGCATAGCCG
>JADFKX010000126.1 GCA_022564695.1 Chloroflexota bacterium
GATGCGCCCGCCGACACCGGCGAACCGCTCGTCGTTCTCCAGCTCCGGACGGCCTATCGCCTGACAGAACACCGGCCACTTCTCGGGGTACACCCCACCGATCGCCATGTAGCCGTCGGCGGTGCGATAAGTGTACCAGAGGAGGGTAAGATGAGGATTGCCGCGGCCGGCCTTGGGCTGCTTCTCCCCGGTCAGCAGGTAATGCGTTAGCTCCCAGGACTGGGCCGCCAGCATACTACCCAGCAGCGACACCTCGACCTTCTGCCCGGCGCCCGTCCGCTCGCGGGCGAGCAGCGCCGCCAGGATGCCCAGCGCCAGCGTCACCGCGCCCACGTGATCGGCGATGGCGACGCCGGTGGGCATCGGCGTGTCGTCCTCGCCCGTGGTGTTCATCAGCCCGCTCATCGCCTGAGCCAGGATATCGTTCCCCGGCTTCCGGCCGAGCGGCCCCTTCGTCCCGAAGGCGGAAGCGCCGGCGTAGATGATGCGCGGGTTCACCTGCTGGAACGCCTCGTAGCCCAGGCCCAGCTTCTCCATCACCCCCGGCCGGAAGTTGTGGGCCACCACGTCGCAGTCGCGGGCGAGCCGCAGAGCGACCTCCCGCCCCTTCTCCGACTTCAGGTCCAGGGTGAGGCTCTTCTTGCCCCGGTTGATCGCCAGGAAGTAGGCGCTGAAGCCACGTTTACGGTCCATCCCCAGCACACGGCCGATCTCGCCCCGGCCCGGCTGCTCCACCTTAATCACCTCCGCACCCATGTCCGCCATTAGCAACGTGGCGTACGGCCCCTGCTGGGCGATGGTGAAGTCCAGCACCCGGATCCCCTCTAGCGGTCCGCCCATGACATCCTCCTCCTTCCTGCGATGCCATTAGGCTACCGACACGGCTTTGCCCCTGTCAATTCGAGGCACTTTACTACGACACCCCAGCCTAAAGGCTGGGGCATGGCCCCCCATGCCGCGCCCTTCAGGGTGCGGTCTTGCCCATCGTGCGTTGACGCCCGCACGACCGCCAACCTAAGATGCGAGCGAATCCCGACACGAGCCGCTGGAGTTGCCGATGAAGATCACGCAGGTCAAAGTCCGCCTGTTCGAGATGCCGATGCCGAAGACGTTCCACCCCACCTGGCAGCCATTGCCCACAACCTCGGCCCGCATCCACATCGTAGAAGTGCACACGGACGAGGGGATCGTAGGCGTGGGGTCCGGCGGCGTGCCCGTGCGCTGGGAGGTCGCGGGCCTGTTCCTGATGGGCCAGGACCCGTTCGACATGGACCGGCACGTCGCGCAGCTCCGTTCCATGGCGTTCTTCATCGGCCGGCCCTGGCCGGTGGAGGTGGCGCTGTGGGACATCATCGGCCAGGCCACGGGCCAGCCGGTGTACCGGCTGCTCGGCGGCGGCGCCGATAAGCTGAAGGCCTACGCCTCCACCGGCGAGCTGCGCGGCCTTGAGGCCAGAGTCGAGTCGGCGCAGCAGATCGTCGCCGAGGGGTTCAAGGCGCTGAAGCTGCGCTTCCACAGCGCCGACGTCCGCGAGGACATCCGCACGCTGGAGGCGGTGCGCAAGGCGGTGGGCGACGACATCGACATCATGGTGGACGCCAACTGGGGCTGGCGCATCGCGCCGGACCTTCAGCCCAATCGTTGGGACCTGAAGACGGCGATCGCCGCCGCCAAGGAGATGGAACGCTACGGCGTCTACTGGCTGGAGGAGCCGCTGGACGCCTACGACTACGACGGCCTGGCCGAGCTGCGCTCCCACCTGACCACGCTGCGCCTGGCCGGGGCCGAGCTGAACCGCGGGCCGGAGGAGATACGCACGTATCTAGACAAGGGCTGCCTGGACGTCTACCAGCCGGACTGCACGTTCATCGGCGGCATCTCGACCGCGCGCAAGATCGCGGCCCAGGTGGAGGCGGCGGGGAAGGTGTTCTCGCCTCACACCTGGACCAACGGCGTCGGCATGGTGGCGAACATGCACGTGGCCGCCGCCTCGTCCGGCGTGCCGTACATCGAGTTCCCCTACGACCCGCCGAACTGGACGCCGGAGACGCGCGACTTCATCTTCGCGGAGCCGCTGCGCATCGACTCCGAGGGGTATGTACACCTGCCGCAGAAGCCGGGCCTGGGGCTGGAGCTGGACGAGGAGAAGCTGAAGCGGTACGAGCAGGCGGACACGAAACGGCTGATCTGATACGAGCAATCGATCCCGGGAGCAGTAGACGCCTCGGTCGGGCCGAGGCCACGGCGTCTACGAGATCCCCCCGAAGCCCGGCGGCATCCCGTCCAGGTGGGCGATGTCGTTCAGGCGCCAGATGACGCGCCGGTCGCCCTGGGCGCGGATTGACGTGATCCCAGCGTTGAAGGGATAGAACACGAAGTCGCGCTCCAGCCCCAGGACGTGGCTGACGTAGGTCTGGATCACAGCCGCGTGGGCGACCACGGCTACCCGTTTGCCGCCACACTCCTCGATGATACGGTCCATGACACCCACGACGCGGCGGCGGGCGGCGGCGCTCCCTTCGCTGCCCGGGAACGAGTCCCACTTCGGCTGATTGGCGACCCTGTCCCGAAGAGCGCGCGCATCTTCCTCCGTATACGCTTCGTAGTCCGTCTGCACCTGGCCGAGGTCTACCTCGCGTAGGTCGTCCAGCGTGCGCACCTTCAGGTTGGCGGCGCCGGCGATGGCTCGAGCCGTCTCCTGCGTCCGGCGCAGCGGGCTGGAGTAGATGGCGTCGACCCTCTGGCGGGCGAACCGCTCAGCCAACCGGCGGGCGTGCTCGCGTCCCACCTCGCTCAGGGGCGGATCATCGTCAGGGCCGGTGTATTCGCCGCGGTTCCCCTCGGACTGGGCGTGGCGCACCAGGTACAGTCGCGTTGCCTCGCTGCCGATGAGTAGCACGTCACGAAAGTAGTAATCGATAGGCTGACCTCGCGGTTCGGATTCGGCTTCAGAAGTCATCTCAAGAGCGAATGATACGTGATCGCGCCCGCGCCGCCAAATCTAAGGCCGGGCGGCAGCCGTGGCATAAGCTATACTCACAGCGATGACGGCCTCAAGCTTCTTGAAGGCGCACTGTGGAGACCGGCGTTAGCTACTTCTCCGCCCGTACGCTGCGGCACGTCCGCGCCGACCTGAGGGAGATCGTCGACCACGGCTGCACGTACGTGGTCCACTGCTATACCGAGACCGACCTCGCCTACCACCGCGAGACGATGCGCGAAATCGTCGCCGCGAGCCACGAGGCGGGGCTGGAGGCGTGGCTCGACCCCTGGGGTCTGGCCGGCATCTTCTCCGGCGAGACGTTCACCCGCTTTCCCCTGGACCATCCGGAGACGTGGCAACTCCTCTCCGACGGCCGTCGTGTGGGCGTGGCCTGCCCCAACCACCCGCAGACGCGGTCGTTCCTGCGGGGCTGGATCGACGCCTGCGCCGCCGCCGGGGGCGACGTGCTGTTCTGGGACGAGCCCCACTTCTACGTCGGTCTGTGGCGGGGTGACTTCTCTGGCGCCTGGGCCTGCCGCTGCGAGGTCTGCCTGTCGCTGTTCCGTGAGCGTCACGGCGGCGACATGCCGCCCGAGTTCACGCCCGAGGTGCGCGCTTTCCGCGAGTCATCGCTCATCGAGCTGCTGACGGAGTTGTGCCGCTACGGCCACGAGAAGGGGATGCGAAACGCGCTCTGCCTGCTGCCCACGGACCTGGCCGCGCACGGCTTCCCGCAGCAGGAGAAGGGGCTGGCCCGCGCCCTGGAGCGCCGCCTGGCGGAGGCGCCAACGGGGGCGCTGGAGGCGATGCTCCACTTCGGCGTGGGAGACTTCGAGACGGCGGCCGCGATCCCTGATCTGGACATCTTCGGCTGCGACCCGTACTGGTACATCTTCGGGACGGAGGCGGAGCCGTTCGTGCGAGCGTACGGCGAGGCGGCAGCGGCGGCGGCACGAAAGCACAACCGCGGGCTGCAGCTCTGGGTACAGGCGTTCTCCGTACCGGAGGGCCGCGAGGAGGAGCTGAGCACCGGCCTGAGGGTGGCGGCGGAGGTGGGGGCGACACACGTGGCGGCCTGGAGCTTCGAGGCGACGGCGAGCATGTCGCAGATCCGCTGCGCGCGGCCTGAGGTGGTGTGGGAGATCCTGGGGGAAGAGTTCCGGCGGCTGAGGACAGCCTGAGCGGGGGCGACTACCCCTGCGCCAGCATCTGCTTCAAGTGGTCGAGGTCGTGGTCTGAGATGTGCCGCACCAGCGTGCGCAGGCTGGCCGGGCCAAACTCCGGGTGCCTGAAGCGGCGCTCCCACCCCTCTTCCGAAAGGCCCGCGAGGATCTCGACGTTGGCCGCGCGCTGCGCCGCGTAAGCGTTCAGCGCCACTTCTACATCGCGCTCCCCGTATCGCAGCGCCGCCGCCCAGTCGTTCTGGTCGAACGGCTGCAGCTCCGGCTCGTCCTCCGAAAGGACCCGCCGTATGCGCCACCCCAGCGCCACCTCGATATCCGCCAGGTGCGCCGCTATCTCGGACGCCGACCAGCCCTCGCCCACCCCGCCCGGAGCCGCCCGCACGGCCTCCGCTATCAGATTCGGCGCCGCCGCCATGCCCTCGACCGTGTCGACCGGCATCTCGACCTCGCTCTCGCAGATGGGGCAGTGCCTACGGGTCGTCTCCATCGTCATCTCCTCATCCTCTCGGCAACCCCAGGCCGCGACCGGCGATGATACCGCGCATGATCTCGCTGGTGCCGGCGGCGATAGTCAGCCCCGCGGCGAACAGGTAGAACTGCTCGATGCGTCCTTTCAGCGGCGCCCAGCGCGACCCCGGCTCGATCTGGCCGCCCAGGCCCAGCATCTCCATGCCTGCGCCGGCCAGCCGCTGCTGCAGCTCGGAGCCGTACATCTTGGACATGGAGGCCTCGGCGTTGGGTATCTGGCCCCTCGCCTGCATGGAGGCGACGCGGTAGGCGAGCATCCGCCCCGTCTGGAACTCGATCGCCAGCTCCGCCAATTTTTGTCGTACGCAGGTGTCGTCCAGGAGCCGCCCGCCGTCCGACCTCGACTCGGCGGCGTACGCCACCAGCTCCTCGTACATGCGGACGCCCATCACGACGCGGTTGATGCCTGAGCGCTCGAAGTCCAGGGTGGCGGCGGCGACGTACCAGCCGCGGTTCAGCTCGCCGACGAGGTACTCGCGGGGGATGCGGACGTTATCGAAGAACACCTCGTTGAACGTGTCTCGCCCCAGCATATCGGTGAGCGGCCTCACCTCGACGCCGGGCGTCTTCATGTCCAGCAGGAAGTAGCTGATCCCCTTGTGCTTCGGCGCTTCCGGGTCAGTGCGGGCAAGGAGGATGCACCAATCGGCGTGATGGGCCAGAGAGGTCCAGATCTTCTGGCCGTTGATGACGAAGGAGTCGCCGTCCGCAACGGCGGAGGTCTGAAGGGAGGCCAGGTCGGAGCCGGCGGCGGGCTCGCTGAACCCCTGGCACCAGACCACGTCGCCGCTAGCGATTGCGGGCAGAAGCTGTCGCTTCTGCTCATCGGTGCCGTAGAGGATGATCGTGGGGCCCACGCGGTCCGGGCCCACCCCGAGCTGGATGGGGGCGCGGTAGTAGCTCATCTCCTCGTTGTAGATGACCTGCATCATGTGGCTAGCCGCCAGGCCGCCGTGCTCCTCCGGCCAGCCAAGCGTCAGCCACTTGCGCTGGGCGAGCTTCTTCTGGAAGGAGCGCAGGAACTCCCAACGCCCCTCGCCGGCCTCGCCCAGAGCGCCGGCGCCGCTCCAATCGGCGGGCAGCTCCTCTCGAAGGAACTCCCGGATATCGCTGCGAAACCTCTCCTCTTCGGGCGTGAAACGGAACTCCATTGGCTTGCCTCCGCGCCAAACGGCCAGGCTGGACGGCGTCAGTATATACTACAGCCAGCGGTTTTTCGATATGCGCGCCGTCTCGCTGCCCGTCATTCTGGTCGGCCTGATCATCGCGGCCTGCGCCGGCAGCGCCATCGCGCCCGGACCCACCCCGACGCCGACGGCGGCGCCGACGCCGGTGGCCACGCCCGTGCCCACGCCGGCATTCCTCGATCCCGCTGAGGTGCCCGTGCTCACCCTCCAGGACATCTTCCCGCTGCGGGATCTCTCGACGCTGCGACTCGATCCCTCGCGGCTGCGGACGCTT
>JADFKX010000127.1 GCA_022564695.1 Chloroflexota bacterium
GGAGATCGAGCGGCTGAGGGAAGAGGGCGTGGTCTAGGCCTGCCCTTCTCGCTGCTTGAGCGCTTCCACAGGGCTGGGCAGCGGCCCGAACACTACCTCCGCCGCCCGCAGTTCCGCGATCTCTGGGGTGGATAGCCCCAGCAACGAGGTCAGCACCTCGTCCGTGTGCTCGCCGATGCCCGGCGGCGGGCCCTGGATGCCGCCGGGTGTGCGGCTCAGCCGGACGGGCGTGTCCGGCACCTTCAGGCTGAACCCTGCCGGGTGCTCCACCTCCACCAGCATCTCGCGTGCCACCACCTGGGGGTGGTCGGCGGCGTGCGGGATATCGTTCAGGGGGCCGCAGGGCAGGTCGATGGCGTCGAACTCTCTCAGCCACTCCTCCGTCGTGCGCTGACGCAGCGCCTCGTTAAGCATCGGCTCCAGCTCGGCGTGGTGCTCCGTGCGCAGGGCCGGCGAATCGAAGCGTGGGTCGTCGATGAGGTCGGGGCGGCTGATGGTGGCGCAAAGGAGTTCCCACTGGTTCGGCACGCCCCAGGAGAGGGCGAGGACGATCCAGCCGTCCTTGGTGGGGAACGCCTGGAATGGGGTCGCTAAGGGATGTCGCGTGCCGATCGGTCCGGGCGTCTCGCCGGTGGCGAAGTAGCGCATGAACGCGTTCTCCAGTATCGCTATCTGGCAGTCGAGCATACTTATGTCAACCATCTGTCCCCTACCGCTCCTCTCTCGTTCGTGGAGCGCGGCCAGTATGCCGATCGCCGTGTAAAGCCCGGCAGAGATGTCGCCCAGGGAGATGCCGGGGCGAACCGGCGGCCCGCCCGGCTCGCCGGTGATGCTCATGATGCCGCCCATCCCCTGGACGACGATGTCGAGCGCGGGCCGTAGCCGGTCCGGCCCCGTCTGCCCGAAGCCGGACGTCGCCGCGTAGACGAGGCGGGGGTTGCGTGCGGATAGCGTCTCGTAGCTCAGCCCCAGCGACTCCATCGTCCCCGGGGTGAAGTTCTCCATCACCACGTCCGCCTTTTCCGTCAGCCGCAGGAAGAGATCCTTGCCCGCGGGACGCTTCAGGTCCAAGCAGATGCTCTTCTTGCCGCGGTTGACGGAGAAGAAGTAGCCGCTCTCGTTCTTGATGTGGGGGCCGGTGGTGCGGGCCACGTCGCCGAACGGCGGCCGTTCCACCTTGATCACCTCGGCCCCCAAGTCGCACAGGATTTCGGAGCCGAACGGCCCGGCGAGGACCCACGTGAGGTCAAGGACGATCACGCCCGATAACGGGCCGGTGGCCTGCTTCGCTTTGGTCATGGCAGGCCTATGATAGCGAGAGGGTGTGCGGTTGGGCTAGGGCTGTGGCTCAGCCTTGGCCTTGGTGGTCTCGGTCTTGGGCTCAGCCTCAGCCTCGGCCTTGGTCTTGGCTTTGGTCTTGGGCTCAGACTCAGCCCCGGCCTCGGCCTCGGCCTTGGTCTTGGTCTTGGTCTTGGTCTTGGTCTTGGTCTTGGTCTTGGCTTTGGTCTTGGGCTCAGACTCAGACTGCGGCTCAGGCTCAGGGCTGAGGGCGCCCAGGAGGGTTAGGCTGGTGCCATGGGGCGTCTCCTGGACATCTAGGGTGGCTTCTTCGCCTAGCCCCTCACCCACCTTGGGGTCTACCAGCAGGTAGTTCTGGCCTTCCTGCTCGAAGATGTGATCGCCCTCTTTGGGGTCGTCCAGGGTGAGCTGGTAGCCCTCCTCCGTGTACACGACACGGAGAGCTTCCGGAGTACCCTCCTTCTTGCGAGTCAGAGCCTCCCGGAGGTACGCAGTAGCCTTATCGGTAACGGTTAGCATTGGCGCTCCCTTCCGCGAGGGTGGCGCGGCTCAGTGCAGCGCTGTAGTTATGTTGTGGGTGAAGCCGAGCCTACCAGCGGGGGCTGCTCTCCTTCTGCTTAGAGAAGCAATCGCTGCAATAGACTGGCCGGTCCTGGCGCGGCAGGAACGGGACCTGGCAGGCGTTGCCACAACTGGCGCAGACCGCGTCGTACATCTGGCGGGAACCGCCGTAGTCGCCGCCGCCGCCGCCGCCGTAGCCGCCGCCGCCACCGCCACCGCCACCTCGCCTAGCCTGACGGCAGGAAGGGCAGCGCTTGGGGTCCTGGTATCCTCGTTCCGAGTGGAACTGCTGATCATCGGCACTAAAGACGAACTCAGAGTTACACTCCACACACGTAAGGTTTCGATCCTCGTAGGCCACTCGATGACCTCCTTTCTCTTTCCTGGGTTAAGGTCCGGTCATCGAGCCGAAGCGGTTGCGGGGGAGTCGACGCGCAGAACTTTAACCTCGTCTACAACATGAAAGGCCCCGAAGGGTCGGGGCCACCGCGTCATAGAAGGTACAATCCATCGCGGACTATGGTAGCACAGCAAGTCAAGGTCAGCAAGGGGACGCACTAGCCCCGCAGGTGGCGGGGGCTTCACCCCGGTTTGAAGTCCGGATTGCCGTCGTCCGCGGCGGCGATGACGACGGGCTTCACTCCCAGACTATCCGCCAGCCCCGCTGAGAGCGAGTTGAGCTCCGCCTTGTGGAAGCCTGCAGACTGTTGCGCGATCTGGCCCGCGCGGTCTATAAGGAAGAGGGTGGGTGTGGCCGGGGGATCGTAAGCCTTGGATACCGTGTAGCCATCCGCGTCCGACAGGACCGGGTAGGTTATACCGTGTGCAGCCGCGTAGCGGCCCGCATCTTCGGGCGTATCCTGTGCTACCCCCCAGATGCTCCAGCCGTCATCAGGATAGCTCTCCTTGAGCCGGTTGATGTATGGGAACGCCAGGTCACAGGTCCCGCAGGTAATCTTGAAGAACACCAGCAGCACGGGGCCGTGGGCCAGGGCAGCCGCGAGTGTGTAAGATTCGCCGTCAGTCCCCTTGAGGGAGAAGTCCGGCGCTCTAGTTCCTACTTCGACGGTAATGGCGATGCGCTCCTGTGGGTGATGGGGCTCGTGTCCCATGATACCGTACGTCCGGGGTTGCCGCTGATGAGCGGTGCTGTGCGCTGACTGTTGGGGACGAATCCGGTCACTAACGGGCCGTGAGGCTGCCCGCCGAGACCTCGTGGCCCTCCTTTGAGCACGTGGAGGTTCCTGTCAGCCTATCTCATCTGTAATGGCCGCTGGCTCACGCTGTTTACTCTTTGTGGGAGTTGGAGTGGGACGGAATCGAGCCTGCCCAACTGCGGAAGAGGTGTCTCATCGCCGGTCCTGAGCCGGCGCAGGCACCTCTTTTGCTATACGGCGCAAGACTTCCCCAGCCGGCCGCAACGCGAACACTTTAGGGGAGCGCTGGTTGCTGGGGCATAGGACCGGGCACTTCGACTCACAGGGTAGCTCATCCCCCGTTGACGCCCACCCCGCCCAGCCGCACAATCGCGGCGGCTGAGCACCGAAAGAAAGAGGCGCTCCCAAGTCCGTGTTGTCGCGGGGGTGCGGCGATGAGACTCAGTAAGCGCCAATATATATGACGCTAAGATGCGTTCCTGGTTACAGCGGGTTGAAGGGTCGCGAAGAGCATCATCCCTTGTTGACAGTCGCCCTCTGTGCGACCGCGCCGGTTCATCCTGTACAATGGCCTTGAGCTATCCCAGCGTCGCAAGTGGCGCTCCCGGCCGGGAGTGTTGTATCGGATGGAGCGATAATAATGGTCAAGCGAGTGTCTAGCAGGAACCGGCGGAAGGGCCACGTGCGCCCGCGCAACGTCACCAAGCGGGTCAACAAGGACGAGAAAGCAACTGCCGAGATGCAGATCGTCCTAGGACGAGCGCACCCCACACCTGCGAATCAGAGTGAAGGTAGCGCGGAATCCGGCTAGTCGCCAGCCCTAGCTTCTGACGGTAAACTGCCGTTTGCGCTAGCGCCGGCCGTAGGCACAACCACTATCCGGCCGGCTCTCCCTGGCACGGATCACCTGTGGGCGTCAGCCAGAGTTGGTCAACCGCGTCGGGGTCGAAGGCGGCGGCCCAGCCCTCGGCGCCATCGACAGCGTGTAAGGGCCACCACTTGAAGCCGTCACTGTACGACGGCGGGCCGATAAAACATACAACGTCGCCCTCGCTTAGCTTGCCAACGGTGGAGGCGCCCAGACCGGCCCTCTTTCGCACGTTCAACCGCTCTGGACCGACGTTGGTCACCCGAGCCTGGCAACCGGCTGTGGGGCGGGAGCAATCCAGCCAGCGTGTGGCGTGGTTACTCGTGGGGGAGCGGGTGATGTTGGTTAGGACGCTGCCATCAGAGCGCAGTGTATAGACGTCATAGACAGCTTCGGCCGGTAAGCCCGGGTCTGGAGGAGAAGGAGATGCTGAGAAGAGAAGCATCGTTCCATCGGGAGACCATCGTACTCTGAGCGTAATACAGGGGCCGCCCAATGCGCTGTAGGAACAAGGAATCTGGGCCAGCAGCCTTTGCCCCGACCCATCGGGCCGAATGATCTCAAGCTCTACCTGCCAATTGGCTTCATCCGTCTGTCCTATGAAGGTGATCGACTCACCATCCGGTGACCAGCTAGGTAGAATGCCTTGTGCAAGGAAGGCTAGGCCGGAGCCGTCGGCGTTCACAACGTAGAGGCCACGTGGGTCTCGCGACGAGTAGAAGACGACTCGGCGGCCATCGTCGGACAGGTCATAGCCGCCGATGGATTCCGTGCCGCAGACGAAACCGTCGGGGGCAGGGTCGTTGGACACGTTGACGTCTCTCGTCCCGTCCGCTTTCGCAACGTGGAGCTCGGAGTCGCTGCTGGGCCCTTCCGGACACTTAACGAACGCCACCTTAGACCCATCTGATGACCAGACGCCCACTCCCTGCACGCCGAGAATGCTGCCAATGCGCACGACGTTTGAGCCGTCGGCGTCCATGAGGTATGTCCCCATGGGCTCACGGTCGGACGCGAAAAAGATCCTGAGAGGAGTTGGCGTAGGGGTCGGTATGGGTGTCGGGCTGGGCGTGGTCGTCGGCGTTGGGGACAGCAGGGATACGGTGGGCGATGTTGTGGGGCTTGGTTGCACCCCTTCCCCTCCACCGCTGCACGCGGCTAAGGAGAGCGACACTAGTGTGAACAGCCCAACGACGTATCGCATGGCAGCCAGCCCGATGAATAAAACGCTACGGAGATGAACTAAGTTACGGCGAACTGCCCACAGGCTATCGGAACCTCGACTCACCTAGCGCCCGAACGTGGCCAGTAGCGCCTGGCGGTACACCTCCGTCTCCTGCCTGGTGGCCTAGGATATACCCCCTCGACTTTATGGACAAATCGATGCCTCAGAGACTTCATAAGACTTGAGCCTTCCCTCTTTATCGAGAATGAAAGTGGTACGTATACGCACGTTACAAATCAAGCTACCTCGCGCACGATCAATTTTCGCCCAAATGGCTAGGTCGTCTGACGAAGGGTCGTCGGAGTAATAAGGGTAGGCCCGTTCGACAGGCGTATGGTAGATGTCACGAGAATCAAGAAAGGCCAATATCTCCTCCGCACTCGAGCCGGGCGGCAGATTCTCGTCGATCATCTTTTCAACGCTTCCTACTGTTGGAAGGGAGAACCACCAATATGCAATCGCTGCAGCACCAATCAATACGATAGCCGAAACCGCCAGGATAAACCTAAGCCACCTCCTTGGGCGATGCGGTTCTTGCCTATGTTGAGCCTCGTTGCTGATGGATCCACTCATTGCTTCACCCGTATTGTAGTCGTACCTATCTTGACCCTAGCGCCCGAACGTAGCCAGTAGCGCCTGGCGGTACACCTCTGTCTCCGCCGGGTCGATGAGCTGGTCCGGCGGCTGCAGGCAGATGGAGTCCGCCAGCTCCGCGTAGGCCTCCAGCTTGCCCCTCGTCTCCTCCGGCGTCCCCGCCACGGCGAAGGCGTCGATCATCTCACCGGAGACAGCGTCCACCATGGCAGGAACGTCGCCCTTGAGGTCCGCCTCCTGTATGCGCCTGTACTCGCTGGGGAAGGCGGCGAACACCGGCTCGTAAGTCTTCACCGTCGCGTAAAAGGCGATCGTCGCGGCGACGGCGCGGCGGGCGGCGGCACCGTCCCTGCTCACGGCG
>JADFKX010000010.1 GCA_022564695.1 Chloroflexota bacterium
GAATGTCTATCATGGAGCACCTAGCTGAATCATACGTCAGGTGCGGGCGCTGGTGAAACTGCATCCCAACACTACTCTGTCCGCGTGCTGCACCCCCCTGCCATCTCCCTCTTCCACCTCTCACCTCATCACCGTAATCTGGACGTGCGCCCGTGTAATCCCGCACCTTAACACACCCCATATCCCGACCAACCGGAGGCGTTCTCCCCTTTCCCGTTTCCTTTTTCCCTCGATGCCATCTGCCCCTTGACGCCCCGGCTCCCTATCTGACACCCCCGCCCCGCGGCCTGAAACAATCAACCAATATCGCCCGTTTCGGCCCGGTTGCAGATAGACAAAGCGAAACTTTTTCGCAATAACAATCAGAACACCAGATACGCTGGCCCCAGATCAATCAAACATCTGGATAGGCCTGCCGTCCCCCAAACCCGCTACAATGGAACCCGCCATGACCACCACCTCCACCCCCTTCCGCCTCGTCGCCGACTACCACATGACCGGCGACCAGCCCGCCGCCGTCGACAAGCTCACGGAGGGGCTCCAGGCCGGCCAAAAGCACCAGACCCTCCTCGGCGTCACCGGCAGCGGCAAGACCTTCAACATGGCCAACCTCATCGCCCGCTACGGCCGCCCCACCATCGTCATCTCCCCCAACAAGACCCTCGCCGCCCAGCTCTACTCCGAGTTCCGCGAGTTCTTCCCCGACAACGCCGTCGAGTACTTCGTCTCCTACTACGACTACTACCAGCCCGAAGCCTACATCCCCCGCACCGACACCTACATCGCCAAGGACGCCGACATCAACGAGGAGATCGACAAGCTCCGCCACGCCGCCACCCGCACCCTCTTCGAGCGCCGCGACATCGTCATCGTCGCCTCCGTCTCCTGCATCTACGGCCTCGGTGAGCCCTCCGAGTACTACAGCTTCGTCCTCGGCTTCAAGAAGGGCGAAACCTCCAACCGGCAGCGCTCCCTCCGCAAGCTCGTCGACATGCAGTACGAGCGCAACGACCAGAACCTCCTGCGCGGCCGCTTCCGCCTCCGCGGCGACAGCCTCACCATCATGCCCGCCTACGAGGAGCTCGCCGTCCGCGTCGACTTCTGGGGCGACAAGGTGGAGCGCATCCTCCAGATGGACCCCCTCACCGGCGAGGTGCTGAGCGAGATGGACTCCGTCGACATCTACCCCGCCAAGCACTTCGTCACCTCCGAGGAGAAGCTCGAAGCGGCCATCGCTGACGTCGAGGCGGAGCTCGCCGAGCGCCACGAGTGGTTCCTCCAGCGCGGCAAGCACCTGGAGGCCCAGCGGCTGCAGGAGCGTACCCGCTACGACATGGAGTGCCTGCGAGAGCAGGGGTACTGCTCCGGCATCGAGAACTACTCGCGGCCCCTGGCCCGGCGGGCGCCCGGCAGCACCCCCTGGACCCTGCTCGACTACTTCCCCGACGACTTCCTCATGTTCATCGACGAGTCCCACATGGCCGTGCCTCAGATCCGCGGTATGTTCCACGGCGATATCGCCCGCAAGCAGACGCTGGTGGACTTCGGCTTCCGTCTCCCTTCGGCGCTGGACAACCGGCCGTTGAACTTCCAGGAGTTCCTGTCGCATATCAACCAGGTCGTGTACGTCTCGGCCACGCCCGGCCCGTGGGAGTACGAGCACAGCGAGCAGGTCGTCGAGCAGATCATCCGCCCCACCGGCCTGCTCGACCCCGAGGTCGAAGTGCGGCCGACGAAGGGGCAGGTGGACGACCTCATCGATGAGATCAAGGCCAGAGCGGACCGCGCCGAGCGGGTGTTGGTGACCACACTCACCAAGAAGATGGCCGAAGACCTGGCCGACTACCTGACGGAGATGGGCGTCAAGACCCAGTATCTGCACTCGGAGATACAGACGTTCGAGCGGGTGGAGATCCTGCGCGACCTCCGCCTGGGCGTGTACGACGTGGTCGTCGGCATCAACCTGCTGCGAGAGGGGTTGGACCTGCCGGAGGTCAGCCTGGTGGCGATCCTGGACGCCGATAAGGAGGGCTACCTGCGCTCCGAGTGGTCGCTGATCCAGACTATGGGGCGAGCCGCCCGCCACGTCAGCGGCAGGGTCATCATGTACGCCGATAGGGTGACCGACTCCATGCGCCGCGCCATCGATGAGACGGAGCGCAGACGCGACATCCAGGCGGAGTTCAATCGCGAGCACGGCATCGAGCCGGAGGGGATACGCAAGGCGATACGCGACATAACGGATAGGGTGAAGCAGGTGGCCGAAGAGGGCCCCGGCTACATCACCGGCGCCATCCCCAAGGATGAGATCGCGCGGCTGATCAAGGATATGGAGAAGCAGATGAAGGAGGCCGCCAAGAACCTGGAGTTCGAGAAGGCGGCGCTATTGCGAGACCGGATCGTGGATCTGCGGCGGGAGCTTGTGGGGGATGAGGAGGGGCTGGCCATCATCTCGGAGATGCGCCGCAGCTCCTACGCGCGGCCACGGCGGCGGCGGTAGGGATTAAAGAAGAGCCCCCGTGATGGGGGCTCTTCCGATCTCGCTTATCCGGCTCCCAGTCCTATCCGTTGGCGGACTACCCGCTCGAGGGGCTGGCCTCCTGGGCCTTTTGCCCTCTGTAACAGACCGGGAAGCGGTTTTCGCTTCTCCCCGCACACTCGTTACGGGGGGCTTGCGGACTCCACCTGGAGTACCGCGAATAGAGCATGAACCCTTATCACGCGGTTATCACCTCCAGCCATTTTGGTCTTAACTAAAATATAGCACGCCCCCCTAGGGTGTCAACATTGTGCCAGGAAGCGCAAGCGGGGAGCCCGGTTCGGATTCGGTTTAGACTTGGACGGTGCTACTCAGTCTGCTCCATATCGTCCGTGTGGGCGACGAGCACCTGCCGCGACTGGCCCCCTTCCGCTTCGCTCACGACCCCGTCCTCCTCCAGCAGATCGATGAGGCGGGCGGCGCGCGGGTAACCGATGCGCAGCCGGCGCTGAAGGAGCGAGGTGGAGATCCGAGAGTGCTGCATCGCCAGCTCCTTGGCGGCCTCGTACATCGGGTCCGCTATCTCTTCGCGCTCCACCTCCGCGCCGTCCTTCTCCTCCTTCGCCTCGGCGATGAGGTTGTCCATGTCGTCCGGCTTGAGGTGGCGGAAACGGTCGTTTGTCCACCAGGCGACGATGCGGTCCAGCTCAGCGTCGGATACGAAGGAGCCCTGGAGACGCTTCGGCTTGGAGGCGTCGGTTGCCATGAACAGCATGTCGCCTCGGCCCAGCAGCTTCTCGGCGCCGCCTCCGTCCAGGATCGTTCGCGAGTCGACCTGCGAGGAGACGGCGAAGGCGATTCGCGTGGGGAAGTTCGCCTTGATGAGGCCGGTGACAACGTCCACGGACGGCCGCTGGGTGGCGATGACCAGGTGGATGCCCGTGGCGCGGGCGAGCTGGGCCAGGCGGCATATCTGCCGCTCCACCTGGAACGGCGCCGCCATCATCAGGTCGGCCAGCTCATCGATGATTACCACCCAGTAGGGGAGCTTGTGGGTGGCGCGAGGGCTCTTGTTGAACCCCTCGATGTTGCGCACGCCAATGGAGGCAAAGCGGCGGTAGCGGCTATCCATCTCGTGGATGATCGCCTGTAGGGTGCCTACGACGTCCTCCACGTCGGTGATGATCTTGGAGAACGCCAGGTGGGGGATGCCCGCGAGGTTGGCCAGCTCCACACGCTTGGGGTCGATAAGCACGAAGCGCACGTCCTCCGGCGTATTGTGCATGAGCAGGCAGCCGATTATGGAGTTGATGCAAACGCTCTTGCCGCTGCCGGTGGCGCCCGCAATGAGCAGATGTGGCATCTTGGCGAGGTCGGTCGCGACCGGTTCCCCCGATACCCCTTTGCCCATGGCGAGACCCAGGTGGGAACGGCCGGACACTCGCTGGAAGGCGGTACTCTCGATGACGCTGCGCATCGTCACCAGCGAAGTGCTGTGGTTCGGCACCTCAATACCTATGACCGGCCGGCCGGGCACCGGCGCCTCGATGCGGATGGCAGGCGCCGCCAGGGCCAGCGTCAGATCGTTGGCGAGGGCTGTTATGCGGCTCACACGTACCCGGGTTCGGGAGACGACCTCGGTACGGTACTGGGGTTTGCCCTCTTTGTCGTAGACGGGCTTGCCCTTTTCGTTTCGGGCGATGACGGTGCGTGTCTTCGTCTCCCATCCAGGCTCGACGCCGAACTGGGTGACGGTGGGACCCTGATTGACGCTGACCACGCGGGCGTTGACGCCGAACGAGGCAAGCGTGTCAACGATGAGCTGGGCGCGCGCCTCGTTGTCAGCGGGTCGCAACTCTTCCTCACTGGTCTCCGTCAGGAGGTCGATGGGTGGCAGCTCCCAGCCGCTGCCAGATGGGCGCCCCATCGGCAGGGCGCGCTGGTAGGAGGAAGGCTTCTCCTCCGGGGCAGAGGTGACGATAACCGAATCCTCGTCCTCCTCGCTGGACGCAGACGCTGGCTTCTCCTCCTGCTCCTCCGCCTCGGATTCGGCTTCGACGGCGATTGGGGGTGCGGGCTCGGCCTCCTTCAACGCTTGCGGCGGTTCGGTCCACTCCTCATCCAGGGTAGGAACATAGGGCTCAGCTTCGGAATTGCCTTCCTCATCGTCGGCGCTCTCAGGAAGGAGTGCCATGAAGAACGACCGTAGCGCCTCACCAGCGCGTTGGGGTAGCTCCAGCGAGGCGAGTGCGCGCAGGAGAGCCAGGCCAATCCGTCCTGCCGCCCGGGCGCCAGGGGGCCAGAGCAGGCCCGCGCCTGTCAGGGTAATCGCGGCCCAGGCGAGGACTCCGAGGGCGCTCCCTACGAACAGGCGGCCCAGATCGCCGCCGGCGCTCACCTCCCTGAAGGAGACATCACTTAAGTTCCATCCGGGATTAAAAAGGCCTAGCACACCGAAGGCGGAAAGCAGCATCAGGTGGAGTCCGCACCAGATGCGCAGGAAGGTGCGGTTGAGGGCCAGGCTGCCTCTTAGCGCGGTCCCGGCGTCAAGCACGACCGCAATGAGCAGCAGCGCTAGGCCGATACCGAACAGGGTTAGGACCGTCTCGAAGGCGTCAACGACGAGAGGAGCAAGCCAGATCATGGATATGCTTATGCCCATCACTGCGGGGATCGCCAGCCAGGGGGTGGAAGGTAAGCTGTGCTGGCGGAGGCGGGACTGAGACGACGGGCGGCGCCGCGGCGTCTTCCGGCGGGGCCGGTAGCTCTTGGCGCGCGTCTTGGGACGGGAGCGGGTCTTTACGGGCATATGGTTTCGGTTACACCTCGACGCTCAAAGGCAGGATCATCGGGCGGCGGCGTGTCTCGTCGTACAGGAAGCGGGACAGGGCATCGTGGACGCGGGTGTTAAAGTCGCCTCTGCCGGCGACGTGCTCCGCACCGGCGAGCGACTCCAGGATGACCTCGCCTGCTCTTTCCATAAGGCTGTCCGACATTTCCGCCTCGATAAACCCCCTAGATACAACGTCGGGGAGGCCGATAGGTTTACCCGTATGCTTGTCGATGGATACTATGGCTACGATAACGCCGTCGGCGGCCAAGTGTTGGCGGTCACGTATGACCACCTTGTCAACCCCTACCGCCAGCCCGTCGACGTAAACGTAGTCGGCTGGCGTGCGGCCCACCACCTTGGCGCCCGAGGCATCGATCTCCAGAATATCGCCGTCCTCCAGCACGAACGTGTTCTCCTCCTGCACCCCCATCGCCCGCGCCAGGCCAGCGTGCATCACGAGATGGCGGTACTCCCCGTGAACGGGGACGAAGTGACGTGGCTGCACAAGGCTCAGGATAATCTTGAGCTCCTCTTGGGCGGCGTGGCCGCGCACGTGTACGTTGGCGATGCGGCTGTAAAGAACGCGCGCGCCCAGCCGGTACAGATTATCGATGGTGTGGTTGATGAGCAGCTCGTTTCCGGGGATGGCTGAGGATGATAGAACGACGGTGTCTCCCTCCACGATCTCAATGTGGCGGTGGTCGCGGTTGGCCATGCGTGCGAGTGCAGAGGTGGGCTCGCCCTGGGCGCCGGTGGTGATTATGGTGATCTGCTCCGGCGGCAGGCCGCGCATCTTCTCCAGGGGAACGAGGATGTCTTCAGGGGCCTCCAGGTACTTCTGTTTCAGAGCCATCTTGACGTTGTCCATCATGCTGCGGCCGGTGACGAAGACGTGCCGGCCGTTAGCGTAGGAAGCGTCGATTATCTGCTGTACGCGGGAGATGAGCGAGGCGAACGTGGCGATAATCACCCGCCCTGAGGAGTGGGCCGTGATCTGGTCCAGCGCATCGCCGACCACGTATTCGGAAGGGGTGTAGCCGGGCGTCTCAGCGTACGTGGAGTCGGAGAGCAGTAGCATCACGCCCTCTCGCCCCAGCTCCGCGATACGGAGGAGATCGGTGGGCTCGCCCATGATAGGCGTGTGGTCCAGCTTAAAGTCGCCGGTGTGGAAGATGTTACCCACAGGGGTGCGGATCGCCAACCCGGCGGAATCTGGGATGCTGTGGGTCACGCGCACCCACTCCACTGTGAACTTACCCAGGCGGACGGTCTGGCCCATCTGGACCATATGCAGGTCCGCCTCCTTGATCAGCTTGTGTTCATGCAGCTTGACAGAGATCAGCCCGTGAGTGAGGCGGGAGCAGTAGATGGGAGGCATCTTGCCGTTGGGAAGGCGGAGCTGGGGTAGGACGTAGGGCAGGGCGCCAATATGATCCTCGTGGCCGTGAGTGATGACGATGCCGCGCAGCTTACTGATGCGGTTGACCACGTATGAGACGTCCGGAATGACCAGGTCCACACCCAGCATATCCGCTTCTGGAAACATGAGGCCGGCATCGACGAGTATGAGGTCTTCGCCCAACTCGAAGACCATCATGTTCTTGCCGATCTCCCCCAGCCCCCCCAGGGGGATAACGCGGAGCTTATCAGCCATGGTCAGAAAAGGCGCATCTGTTCCGGCTCAGGCTCCAGAGCGGTCTGCTCAGGAGGCGCCTCGCGGGCCCGATCCAGCACTGCTGGGATCTTCTTGAAGTCCTCTTCAATCACCTTGCGCATGTTGCCGGCGTGAAGGGCCGCTGCTGGATGGTATATGGGGATGAAGTAGATGCCGTCCATCACTTTCACCTGGCCGTGCGCCCTGCTGATCTTGTCGCCAGGGGAGAACCAGGCTAGCGAGTGGCGGCCCAGGCTGACGATGACCTTAGGCCGAATGAGCTCGATCTGCCGTTTGAGATACTTCTGACAGGCTTCGATTTCGCCCGGGAGCGGGTCGCGGTTGTTAGGCGGTCGGCACTTTACGATGTTGGTGATGAACACCTGATCCCGCCGTAAGCCTATGGAGGCGAGGAGCTCCTCCAAGAACTTCCCGGCTGGACCGACGAAGGGTCGGGATTGCTGGTCCTCATAGAAACCCGGCCCCTCGCCCACGAACAGTATTTCGGCGTCAGGGGGGCCTTCACCGGGAACAGCGTTGGTGCGGGTGCGGCAGAGGTCGCAGTCAGGGCAGGAAGCGATTCGCTGGTGTAGCTCTTGGAGATCGCTCATGCGTTGTGGGGATGATAGCACCGTCGCCAAAAGGGGTCAATCGGGCCTATCTTTGATAGCATCTCGATGCTACTCACTCTTCCCATGTGCGGGATCATGCCGTGAACGGTGTGACATCACTCCAGACGTATGCTGTAGCCTTCAGGCTGCGGTTCTGTATCCACTGATCCGTCCGTTGCGCGGAAGTATGAGCGAATGGAACGCGAATAACCTACCGCCTGGGTTGCACGAACACGGCGAGGATGATACCCAGGAAATAGAGGACGATAATTGGACCGGCTACGAGCGATTGGGTGACTGGGTCGATTGTGGGGGTAACGATGGCGGCGATGACGAATGCACCGACAATCGCGAAGCGCCACCAGCGTAGGAGCTGGCGGGCACTGACGATGCCGAAGCGGGCCAGGTACATCACCACCAGCGGCGTCTGGAAGGTTACGCCCGTCCAGAACAGCAGCCGGGTGACGAAGTCCACGTAGCTGCCGATGCGGAGCGCGGGCTTCGCGATCTCACCGTCGCCGAAGCCCAGCAGAAAGCCCAGGGCCGGCGGCAGGGCGATGTAGTAGGCGAAGGCCACCCCGCCTAGGAACAGCACGGACGTCCCCGCTACCGTCGCGTACAGCCAGCGGCGCTCATTGGCGTCGAGACCGGGTGAGACGAAGCGGAGTCCCTGGTAAACGATCATCGGCATGCCCAGGATCAAGCCGCCCAGCAGGGAGACGCGGAAGTAGGTCACGAACAGCTCAAACGGCTCGATGAACTGGGGTTCAAACGGCTCGGGCTTGAGCGCCTCCTCGGCGGGCTTCTTCAGGAAAGCGATGATGTCGTTGCCGAAGAACACAGACACGCCGAGGCCGATGACCACAAAGACGGCGGAGACAAACAGGCGGAATCGGAGCTCGTCTATGTGCTCCAACACCGTCAGGTAGCGCTCGCCAGGCTGCTCCCGTGGCGTTTCGCCTGGGGGTTCCGGAGGCGCAACGCGGCTCATGTCTGCTCTGTGCTGACGGGCGAAGGAAGGGGGGCGGCGCTAGGAGCCGTCATCAGATGAGGTCTCTTGCCCGTTGCCAGGAGGGCGCTTCTCAGGCACCGGCTCCGCGCTGGACTCGATAATCGCCGGCACCTCTCGGACGGTGCGGTCCACCTCACGGGTGATGGAAGCTACGTCCTTGACCGCGGTCTCCCGCACCTCCTCGAGGTCCTTGCGCATCTGCTCATACTCTCGGGTCAACTCGTCGAGTTCACTTCGCATCTGGGTAGTGACATCCGTGGCGTAACCACGCATCTGTCGGATCACGCGGGCGATCTGGGCGGCGAATTCGGGCAGACGCTTGGGGCCGACGACGATAACGGCGACGACCAGTACGAGGATGATCTCCGGCATACCGATTCCCAGAACGTCCATAATAGATCGCCTCTTTAAGGGCGCTGAGCTCATTATAAGGGAGAGGAAACGGCCCCACCTTTGGTGAGGCCGTGAAGATAGCGGTGAGGTGGCCTTCTCCTAGGCTTCGTCCTCAGCGATGTCCTGCTCAACGATATAGTTGACAGCGTCCTGTACGGTGGCGAGCTTCTCGGCATCCTCGTCTGAGATCTCCATACTCTTTCCCTCGCCGCTGAACTCCTCCTCCATCGCCATGATCAGCTCCACGAGGTCCAGCGAGTCGGCATTCAGATCGTCAACGAAGGACGTCTGAAGGGCTACATCACTCTCCTCCACGCCCAGTTGCTCCACTATGATCTTACGTACACGCTCGAAGACGGTTGCCAAATGTCACCTCCTTGTGCCCGTCGCAGCGACGGAACCGAGAACTCCGTTGACGAATTTGGGCGAAGCTTCGCCGCCGAACTCTTTGGCCAGCTCGATGGCTTCATTGATAGCTGCGCGCATCGGCACCCTATTATCTATGACGATCTCGTAGATGGCAAGTCTGAGGATGTTGCGGTCCACGGCGGCCACCTGCTCCAGAGGCCACGCGGGGGCGTTCTTGCGGATCACCTCATCCAACCGTTCGTAGTTCTCCATGACCCCGCGGACGAGGTGGCTGGCGAACTCCGCCGCGTCATCGGGCAGGGAATGCTCTTCAAGCTGGCGCTCCAGGATATGGTCTGGAGAATGATCAACAGAATCGACCTCGAACAGCGTCTTGAGGGCTGCGATGCGGGCCTTGCGCCTCTTGCCGGGCATCGCTAGTTCCCCAGCCCCCCGTCAACCGCCAGCAGTTGACCGCTGATGTAGGAAGCCTCCTCCGAGGCGAGGAAGGCGACGCAGGCCGCGATATCCTCCGGCTTGCCCAGCCGTCCCACGAAGATGCGCGCCATCGCCATATCGATGACCTGCTGCGGTATGGCTTCCGTCAGTTCGGTTCTCACTAGGCCGGGCGCGATGACGTTGGCGGTGATGCTGCGGGAGCCCATCTCGCGGGCGACGGCCTTGGTGAAGCCGATGAGTCCGGCCTTGGCCGCCGCGTAGTTGGCTTGGCCAGCGTTTCCGGCGATGCCGGCAACGCTGCCGATGTTCACTATGCGGCCCCAGCGCTGCTTCAACATATAGCGCAGCGCCGCTTTGGTGCAAAGGAAGACAGCGCGCAGGTTCGTCGCCATCACCTCGTCCCAGTCCTCAATTGACATACGAAGGACCAGCGTATCGCGGTTGAAGCCGGCGTTATTCACCAGGATGTCCAGCCGGCCAAACGCCTCCTGCGCCATGTCAACAACTCGCTCCGCCTGTTCTGGCACACTGATATCGCCCTGGAGCAGAACGACTTGGCCCTCATAGGAGCGGATCGTCTCCTGTACTTCCTTGGCCGCATCTTCGTTGCTGAGGTAGTTCACGGCGATGGACGCGCCCTGACGCGCTAACTGGAGGGCTATGGCGCGTCCTATGCCGCGGGAGGAACCGGTGATTAGGGCGGCGCGGCCTGTTAGGTCAAACATTGCGTAGCGCTTCCAGGGAGTCCACGCTGTCCAGGTTCAGGGCGGTCAGGCCGGGCCCAGCCCGTTTGACGAGTCCGCTGAGGACACGCCCGGGGCCGATCTCCATGAACGTAGTGACATCGGCTGAAGTCATCTTCATCATGGACTGGTGCCAGAGCACAGGGCGGATGATCTGCTGGCGCAGCTCCTCGCGGATGGCGGTGGCGCTGGTCAGGGGCTCGCCGCTGGTGTTTGCGATAACGGGAATAGATGGATCATGAATGGGGCAAGCGTCTACAGTGGTGGCGAACTCCTCCGCTGCCGGCGCCATGAGGGATGTGTGGAACGCGCCACAGACGTTGACCGCAAGGGCGCGCCCACCGCGCTCCTTCGCCAGCCGTGACGCTTCCTTCACCGCAGCAACCGGGCCCCCGACCACCACCTGCGAGGGTGAGTTATAGTTGCAGAGCTCCACGCCAGAGCCGCGGTAGACCTCGTCCAGCGCCTCGCCGTTGAGGCCGATGATCGCCGCCATAGTCCCGGGCTGCCGCTCGGAGGCCTCTTGCATGAGGCGTCCCCTGGTGGCGACAAGAGAGACCGCGTCCTCAAGGCCAAGGGCGCCAGCGGCGACCAGAGCGGTGAACTCGCCCAGGCTGTGGCCAGCTACGAAGGCTGGCTGGCGCTGCAGGGCGCCGCTCTCCAGAGCGGCGGCGAGGCAGGCCAGCGAGGTGGCCAGAATCGCCGGTTGGGCGTTGGCGGTGTTCCGCAGTTCCTCATCGGGGCCCTCAAAGCAGAGCTTCGTTAGGGGGAAGCGCAGGACTTGATCGGTCCGCTCGAACACTTCTCTTGCCAGCGGAAAGGCATCGAAGAGGTCGCGGCCCGCTCCCACCTGGTGGGAGCCCTGGCCGGGAAACAGGATGGCCAGGCTGGTGTCCCGGGGTGTGGCGCGGAGCCGTTCGGCGAGGTGGGTGGAGAGAGCAGATGCCTGAGGCATGTCGGTGCCCCTAAGCCTCACGGGCTTCCATCTCCTGTGTTAGCTGTCCCAGGTGGCAGTTGGGGTTGGGGCAGCGTCCAAACTCGTCCAGACGCTTGCGGCAGAACGTACAGTGGGTGGCGTCCCACCAGACGAAGTAGGTGACTGCGGCGGCGCCTGCCAGGATGAGGCTGAGAGGCAGGAGGATGATCGCTAGTCTACGTCGCATTTCGTGTGTAATATCCTGTTCGGCCAGGCGAAGTATAGCATGAGCTCTCAGCGGGAGAGAAGGGCGTCTCTACTACTCATTGCCACCGGCGCGCCGGGCGGCGCGGGCAGTGACGTTCAGCACTTCTCGGCCCCGATAGGTGCCGCAGACTGGGCAGGCCTGGTGGGAGGGCCGCGGTGAGTGGCACTGTGGGCAGACGACCAGGCTGGGCGTGCGCACGGAGATGTGCGTGCGCCTCCGACCCTGGCGTGATTTAGATGTCTTCTTCTTCGGTAGAGGCATCGGTCAGCTCCCTTCATGATTCTTAGCGTTGAGGGCGGCCAGCGCTTGCCACCGCCCGCCGGTCTGCGGCGGGCAGGAACAGCGGCCCCCGTTCAGGTTGGTGCCGCAGGTGGAACAAAGGCCAGCGCAGTCCGGCTGGCAGAGAGGCTTGCTGGGGGAGGAGATAAGGGCATACTGACGCAGGGATTCGCCCAGGTCAAGCATAAGTCTTTCGTCGATGACGAATCCGTCCTCCGCCTCGGCGGGGGTGATGTGCTTTCCAGAGACCGGATCGATCAGGGGAATAAACTCCTCCGTGAAGTCGATCTCAATTGGCGATTTTGTGGGCGCGAGACAGCGGCTGCAAGTGCCCCGGATCTGGGCCGTGGCATGCACCATTGCAAGAAGGCCGCGATCGGTCCTTAGCAGATCGGCGTTACCCCGTAGGTCTGTAAGGGTGGCGTCGTCATCTAGGATAAGGCTCCGGTGTCGGAGCTCCAGGGTGAACTCCGTGCCAATCGGTTGGCGCAGCTCTTGAGATACTCGGAATCGCATGGTTATGTAGGCCTTGATAAAGCTTGGATCGCGTGAGGAGTAAACTAGTTCTAGATGTTCACGGCAAACTGGTTATTTTCATCTTGTCAATGCCCAGACCTAAGTCTATAATCCCGTCGCAGGCGTTGTCCACCTCAGCTCACCCACCCCGAGAGGCTGCCTATGTCCGTTTGTAATGACCACGGCATCTGAGCTATTTGCTCTCCAGAAGACCGACCTCGCTTTCGATAGCGTTGTGTCTAGACTAGACGGAGTTGAGGATCAACTGGGCGAGACGGAAGAGTTGATAAGCGCCCGTGAGCGGGTGAATCAGTGTCGGGAAGAGGTTCGCGAGATACAGGCACGTAAGAAGGACTTGGATATTCAGGCAGAAGATGCGCGAGGAAAGGCCGCCGAGATCGAAAGCAAGCTGTACGGCGGCACCGTGAAAAACCCCAAAGAGTTGGAGGACTTCCAGGCGGATCTCACCTCTCTTCGGGGCCAGCTTGGGAAACGAGAGGATGCGCTTCTGGAGGCTATGCTTGAGCTAGAGGAGGGCGAGGTTGCCCTGAAGGAGGCGGAGGGGGCGCTGGCGGAGATTGAGACATCCTGGAAGGCTGAGCAGGTCGCTCTTAGGCAGACGCAATCGACGCTTAAGCAAGAGATCGCGGAGTTGGAAGCGAAGCGTTTAGACCAGCTCGGAGGCATGGATCGGGTGGCCCTCAGCTTGTACGGGATTCTCAGGGAGCGTCGCCAGGGCACAGCCGTCGCCGTAGTGGAGAGGGGTCTTTGTCAGGGATGCCGCATAAGCCTACCCATGTCGATCCTTCAGAAGGCGCGCGCCGGCGTTGGCCTAGTGCAATGCGTTAGCTGTGAGCGTATCCTGCTGGTGAACTAGCGTGCGAGCTGTAGGCTACTTTCGAGAGAAAGGCGACGGGGGGCCCTTGCCTGAGCAGAGCAGGGCGTTTTTAGAGTTTTGCCACAGCAACGGCTACGAGGCGGCTGCTGTGTTTCTCGATGCTTCACCGACGGTTGAGGAGGTCCCTGGCTTCCGGCAGATGATCGAGTTCCTCCGCAATCAGCGCGACCGAGGATTCATCATGGTGGCCGTTCCCGGCCTGGCCAGTCTGGGCGAGAACCTGACGGAGTCGGCTCGTCGATATTTCCAGCTCTCCAGCTTGGGTGTGAACGTCGTCATGCTGGACGGCGGCTCCGATGCGGGTACCGAGTTGCTGAAACAATGGACGGTGGCGCGCAAGAACGGACGCTTGGGTGAGAAGGTGCGGGCGGCGATGCGCAAGAAGGCGATCAAGGGCGAGGCTCTGGGCCGTCCCCCTTACGGTTACCGCGTAGGCCCTCGGCGCCGGCTTCAGGTCGTATCGGAAGAGGGTTCTGTGGTTCGGTATATCTTTAGGCTGTACCTGAAGGACGGCTTGGGGATACGGCGCATCGCTCGGCGCTTGAACGAGGAAGAGCTGCGCACCCGCCGCGGATTGCAATGGAGCATGGTGACGGTGCGTGATCTACTCCGCAACCGCGCCTATCTGGGCACCTACAGTCGTTTCGGTGTGAGGGTGCCTGCCAGTCATCCGCCCTTGATCTCACCGGCTGACTTTCAGCGTGTACAGGAACGGCTCGACGAGCGACGGCCCAAGTCCACAGCCCGTGAGACCTACCGCTTTCTACTGTCCGGTCTTGCTTATTGCGGCTACTGCGGGAACAAGATGATTGGCGTGACTCGCAGACAGCGTTGGCAGCGGCGGACCGATGGCGAGATACGAACCGCCCTCTATCGCTATTACCAGTGCGAATCACGGACGAACCGTAGCCTGTGTGACTATCATACGCGTCGCGCCGAGGCGTTGGAGGAGGAGGTTCGGGGGGAGCTTCTGAACGGGCGGGCGGAGATACCAGGGGTGATCGCAGATGATAAGGAGGCTCGCGCTGAGGGGCAGGGGAGGCAGCTTCGAGATAAGATGCGGCGGCTCGACCGCCGGCTCGAGCAATACCTGGACGCCGCGGCCAGCGGGCGTATAGACAATGAGAGGCTTCTCTCCCTTGGTCTGGAGGTTGCCAATGAGCAACTCGCTACCGAGGAGGCCATGGCTGAGCAGCAGCGGCAGGCGCAGCGGCAGGCCTCGGAGGCGGAGCGGCGGCAGTACAGACGGGAGGCGCTAGCCCGCTATCGGGATCAGTGGGACCGGCTGACGTTTCCCGAGCGACACGACCTGCTGAGGGAGCTTCTGGAGCGGGTGGTGGTGCGCGATGACTGCATCGAAGTCCGTTCAAGGCCGTAACTGGTGTGGCTGCCGACAAGTGGATCATCTACAGTGATGGCGCCTCACGAGGGAATCCCGGTCCGGCCTCTATCGGCGCCGTAGTCTACGACGGCTCTGGACGTGAGCTCCACACTGTGTCTCACCGCATTGGCCGGGCGACGAATAATGAGGCGGAGTACCGCTCCGCCATCGCTGGCCTGGAGGCGGCGCTCGCCCTGGGCGCGCGGGATGTGGAGCTGCGAATGGACTCCGAGTTAGTGGTGCGCCAGCTCAACCACACCTACAAGGTTCGCAACCCTTCCATGAGGCGGCTGTTCGGACGCGTCAAGGATCTACAGTGGCGCTTCGCCTCGTTTGAGGTTCGGCACGTGAGGCGTGAGAAGAACCGTCGTGCAGACGGGCTGGCCAACGCAGCGTTCGACCACGATTAGGATACCTTTAGAGCTATCGTCTGAAAGTGAACGAGATTGGGATGCGATGGCAGTGCCCTGTTGTGGTTCTTCCGTTAGTGATGTCGGCGTCAGTGCTATACTTAATCCGGCCCAGTAGACCGGGTGACCGCCGGTTCCCGCCCTAGGCGGGGACGGGAGGAAGGTCCGAGCTCCACCGGGCGGCGCGCTGGGTAACGCCCAGGCGGGGTGACCCGACGGAAAGTGGCGCAGAAACATACCGCCCCGATTTATCGGGGTAAGGGTGAAATGGTGGGGTAAGAGCCCACCGGCTCCGGCGTGAGCCGGAGGCCGGCCAAACCCCGCGCGGAGCAAGGCCAAATAGGAGGGCTTGCTTGCCCTCGGGCAGGCATAAGGGCGCCCGGCCCGGTACCCTCGGGTTGGCCGCTTGACCCCGTTGGTAACGGCGGGGCTAGATTGATGGTCACCGGTCGCCTCAGGCGACTACAGGACTCGGCCTACAGGTCTACTGGGTCTTTATGGGAAACGAAACGGCCGCGAGGCCGTTTTTACCTTTAGCAATGATACTAAAGGATCTGGCAACGCACCTTCCGGGCGCGGATCTCGTCGGCTCCGGCGAGGTGGAGTTCAACGCCATCGAGTATGACTCGCGTCGCCTCCGAAAGGGGACACTGTTCGTGGCTGTGCCGGGGTTCACCGTGGATGGCCACAACTACCTGCAACAAGCGATCGCGGCCGGTGCGGTGGCTCTGCTAGTGCAGGCGGATCGCCGTCCCAAGTGGGCGGGGCTGGCTGTGCCCTGTCTGGCGGTGCCCGACACGCGCGCGGCGCTTGCCACGGCAGCGGCCGCCTTCTTCGGCTGGCCGGCTCGACGGCTCACCGTCATCGGTATCACCGGCACTGACGGCAAGACGAGCCTTAGCCACCTTATCACCCATGTCCTGGAATCGGCGGGCGAGCGCGTGGGGCTGATAAGCACCGCGGAGACCCGGGCCGCGGGGCGTACGCTGGCCGATAGCGGCCGTTTCACCACGCCGCAGGCGCCGGAGGTGCAGGCCATGCTGGCGGAGATGGTGGAGGCCGGCTGCCGCCATGCTGTGTTGGAGGCTACTTCCCACGGGCTGGCGCAGCACAGGCTCGACGGCTGCGAATTCGACGTGGCGGTGATGACCAACGTGACCAGCGACCACATCGACTTCCACCGCTCGCAGGAGGAGTATCTGGCGGCGAAGGGCCGTCTGTTCCAAATGCTGGACACGGCTGTTGACAAGGGTATCGTCAAGACGGCCGTGCTGAATGTCGACGACTCTGCCCACCGTCGCTTTCGGTCGCTGACCCAGGCCCGGGTCGCCACCTACGGGTTTGACGCTCCGGCAGATGTCACCGCGGTTGACCTGCGGCCGGACGGTTGGGGTGTGCGCTTCCATCTGCGGACGGCCGCCGAAGAGGCGGAGGTTCGATTGGGCCGGCCGGGGACGTTCAACGTGGCGAATGCCCTAGCGGCGGTGGCGACCTGCTTGGCGCTGGCGCTGGATTTGCCCTCCATAGTGCGGGGCCTGGAGTCCTGGCCGGGAGCGCCGGGCCGGATGGAGCGCGTAGAAGAAGGGCAGCCGTTCAGCGTCGTCGTCGATTTCGCTCACGCGCCGCTGTCGCTGCGGCGGGTACTGACGGAGTTGCGCAGCCGCAGCCGCGGCCGCATCATCGCCGTCTTCGGTTGTATCGGTGAGCGGGAGGCGGACCGGCGCTACGCGATGGGTCAAGCGGCGGCGGAGCTGGCCGACTACACATACGTTACGGACGACAACCCGTACTCCGAGGATAGGGATGCTATCATCGCTGAGATCGTCCGTGGGCTGAGCGAGGCTGGCAGGAAGGAAGGTCATGATTTCGCTGTCGTGCCGGACCGGCGCGAGGCGATCGCCCAGGCGCTGGCGATGGCGGTGGATGAGGACGTTGTGCTTCTCGCCGGTAAGGGCCACGAGCGTGAGGTGCACCTGGCCGGCGGCTCATATGAGTGTGATGACCGTGAGGTGGCGCGGCGAGTGTTGGCCGAGCTGTTCCCCGAGCGCGGATGAGCACTCCTGATAATCTTCAGTCTTCGTCGGTGCTCTTGTAGGCCGCTTGACGGGTATGTTAGGATGATTCGCAGAAAAGGAGGTGATGTGAATGGGCGATTTATCTAGCGATGGCCGTAGGCCTGTCCATTCGCACCGTCATCTCTCTGAGGTGCAGGTGTAGAAGCTGAAAGGCGCGTGGACAGGTCTACGTGCCTAGCGCAAAAAACCAGCCCGCACGGGCTGGTTTTTTGTTGCCTGCGTGAGCTAACCTCACCTAAATGGCTATGCAGCTTAATCTGACGCTTGTGAAGGAGCGGCTGAAGACTCGCTTTGTGGGCAGAAACCTACTCTACGTGACGCGGACTCCCTCTACGCAGGACGTGGCCCGCGCGGAGGCAAAGCGAGGCGCCCCGGAGGGCACCGTCGTCCTCGCGGAGGAGCAGACGGCTGGGCGTGGCCGCCTGGGTCGCTCCTGGGTCTCGCCGGCGGGGAAGAACCTGTACCTAACTCTGGTCATGCAGCCACCGGCCGGACGGCTTCGCGTCCTAAGCATCGTCTCACCGCTGGCGGTAGCGGAGGCGCTGGAGGAGGTTGTAGGGCTGCCATCGCGTATCAAGTGGCCCAACGACGTGCTCGTTGGAGGCCGCAAGATCGCGGGCACACTCATCGAGACGGAGCTGGTGGGCGAGGCCGTGAAGTACGCCCTCGTGGGCATTGGGCTGAACGTGAACTTCGATGTGGGGGCAGCGCCGGAGATCGCCGATATCGCTACCAGCGTGCGACGTGAGCTGGGCCGCGACGGCTCGCGCGAGGAGCTGCTGGCGGCGCTGCTCAACGCCTTCGAGGCGCGCTATTCGGAGGCGCTGGAGAGCGACGCTGTCTTCCAGGCCTGGCGATCGCGACTGGAGACGTTGGGACAGCGGGTGCGCGCCACGCTGGGCGAGCGCGTGGTGGAGGGCGTGGCCGAGGACGTTGACGCCGACGGCAACCTGCTGATCAGGCGTGAGGACGGCTCCCTGGCAACCGTGGAAGCGGGCGACGTCACCCTTAGCGGCTAGGCACGGCTCCTAGTCCTTCTTCTCCTCTACCTCCACCGGCACCGGGCTGCGGCCGCCGCCCTGTCCACCGCTACCGCCGCCCGCGCCACGCATGAATTGGCTGATGATGTCGATCGGCACCGGGAAGATTATCGTGCTCTGACGCTCGGTCGAGATCTCGGTGAGGGTCTGGAGGTAGCGCAGTTGGAGCGTGGTGGGCTCAGCGGCCATAATCTTGCCGGCTTGGGCCAGCTTCTCGGCCGCCTGGAATTCGCCCTCGGCGTGGATGATCTTGGCGCGGCGCTCCCGCTCGGCCTCGGCCTGCTTGGCCATGGCGCGGACCATCTCTGGGGGCAACCCGATGTCGCGCACCTCGACGATCGTCACCTTGACGCCCCAGGGCTCGGTGGCCTCGTCGATGATCTGCTGCAACTGCTGGTTGACCTGATCTCGCTTGATCAGCAGATCGTCCAGTTCGGACTGGCCGAGGACACTGCGCAGGGTGGTCTGAGCTACAAGGGACGTGGCGCGGACGTAGTCCATCACCTTGACTATGGCATCGTTCGGGTCTGTGACGCGGAAATAGACCACGGCGTCTACTTTCACGGTGACGTTGTCCCTGGTAATAACATCCTGGCGCGGCACGTCCATAGTGACGATACGCAGGTCCACGATCACCATCCGCTCCACTATGGGGATGATGAGGAACAGCCCCGGCCCGCGGGCGCCGACGAGCCGTCCCAGGCGAAAGATGACGCCCCGTTGGTACTCGGGGACGATCTTCACCGCCAGGGGGAAGAGGGGCAAGATCAGCATCATCCCGAGGGCCGTGAGGATCATCGTTAACCAGCGGGGGCTCTGCGCCGCGTCAGGTGTCGGTTCAGTAGACATGACTAGTCTCCTTCCGGTTGCTGCTGTTGTTGCTGCTGCTTCCTGACCTTCAGTCTAAGCCCTTTAACCTCCGTAATCACTACCCGCTCCCCGGACTGGATTGTACCCTCGTCCGATTCGGCGGACCAGGTCTCCCCCTCCAGGAAGACGATCCCCTCTGGGTCAAGCACCGAGCGGGCCACAGCCTGATGCCCGACCATAGTCTCCACGCCCACCTGTACGGGCAACATTCGGATGCGGAAAAGGTTCACCAGCACGAACATAACCATCGCTCCCATAGCGGTGGCCATCCCGATGAGCAGCCATCGGGAGACCTGGAACTCCGGCGGGTTGCCGCTGGTGAGGAGGAGGCCGCCCAGGATCAGGGCGACAACACCTCCGCCGCCTAATATCCCTCCACTGGGCACGAATATCTCCAGCCCGAACAGGATGAAGGCGAACATGATGAGGGCCACGCCCGCCCAGTTGAACGGTATGACGCTGAGGGAGAAGAACCCCAGTAATAGCGCGATGACTCCGAACACGCCGGGAAAGATCGTGCCGAAGTTGACTATCTCGATGAAGATGCCCATGCTGCCTAACGATAGCAACAAAAGCGCAATGTTCGGATCGGCGATCAGGTCCAGGAACCGCTCGATGAAGTTCATGTTGTTGAACACCTGATCGGCGTTCGCTGTCTGAAGCGTGACCTCACGGCCAGAGCCCAGGGTGACCTGGCGTCCGTCTATCGAGTCCAGCAGTTCGTCCAGGTCGCCTGCAACGAAGTCGACGATATTCTTCTCGACGGCCTCCCTAGCCGTGTAGGCCCGTGCCTCGGTGACAGTCTCCTCCAGCGCCTGAGAGTTCCTCCCCCTCACGTCGGCGATGCTCCTTATAAGGGCCCTTGTATCTTCCTCTATCTTCTTCTCCAGCGTCGTTGGCACGTCCTCTCCGCCGGTAGTAATAGGGGAGGCGGCGCCGATGTTGGTGCCTGGCGCCATGACGGCGAAGTTGGCAGCTGCGGTGATAAAGGTCCCCGCCGAGGCGGCTCGGGCGCCTGGTGGCGATACGTAGACGGCGATGGGGATTTCGGCGCCGAGGATCCTTTGCACGATATCGCGGGTCGAGCTCAGCAGGCCCCCCGGCGTGTCGAGCCGGATCACCACCGCCGCCCCCTCCTCGTCCTCGGCGGCGGCTATGCCGCGGTCCAGGTAGCGTTCCATCACCGGGCCGACGATGCCGTCTGCGGTGAGGACGTGGACCGCGTCCGGCGGCGCTCCCGGGCCGCCGCCGCCGCAGGCGAAGCCGACCACTCCCAATACGATGAACACTGCGGCTATGGTCAGCCGCAGTGAGCGGATGGGAGAATAAGATGCGCTGCCGAAAGCGGTCATGTATGGCGTCTCGGAGCAATGGACGATGCAATGACATTATACAGTGGGCGAGCGGATGATGCCGGTTCGTTGAATGGGCGCTGGCGCTGCGCTAGAATGAGGCACACCCCACAGGAGATACATCGTATGGATAAACCTACGCGCTGTCGTGGCATGCGCGATATGCTGCCGGACGAGATGAGACGTTTTCGCCGCGTGGAAGAGGCGTTCCGCGTGGCCTGCCTTGGCTGGGGATACGAGGAGATTCGCACCCCGGTCCTGGAGTACCTCCACCTGTTCACCACGGCCGGGACCCTCTCGCCCCAGATGCTGGGCCGCGTCTACTCGTTCCTCGACTGGGATGGTTGGAGCGGCGAGCGCGTAGTGCTCCGGCCCGACTCCACAATCCCCACGACGCGGCTGTACGCCGACTCCCTGGATGGCGGCGACGTGGCCAAGATGTTCTACGTCCAGAACGTGTTTCGCTTCGCTGAGGGCGACGAATCGCGAGAGGACTGGCAGTGCGGGGTTGAGCTCATCGGAGATAGTCAGCCCCAGGGCGATATCGAGCTTGTTCTGCTGGGGCGTGAGGTTCTCACTCACCTTGGCCTGCAGGTTGAGGTGAGGCTCTCCCACACCGGGCTGGTGCGGGCGGTGCTGGCTCGGGCGGGGCTGGACGCCTCGGAGCAGCTAGCGCTGTACGACCGCATCCTGGATGGGGACGATTTGGCGCTGCGGGAGCTACAGGAGCGGTTGCCTGAAGTGGGCGGTTCTCTGGAGATGCTCCTGTCCATGGAAGGCGAAGGCGTGGCTTACCTCGGCAACCTGCGCAGCAGCTTCGGCGGGAGTATCCCCGAGCTGGAGCGGTCGCTAGATGAACTTGCTGCGGTGGCGAGCGCGCTTGAAGCGCTGGGCTGTCGTTGTCTGATATCGGCGGCGATGGTGCGAAACTTCGAGTACTATACCGGACCGGCGTTCCAGTTCGAGGTTGCGGGCCGCCGGGTCGGTGGTGGTGGGCGATACGACGCTCTGTTATCGCTTGTCGCCGGTCGGCAGGTGCCCGCGTCCGGTTTCGCCCTGGAAGCTGGAGCACTGGCCGGGTTGCTATCGGTGGAGGCGTCCGAGCGACGGATCGCCACGGTCGCCGTCAAGGCGGCCGACGGCGAGGCGCTGGCGTTGGCGTTCCGTCTGGCATCCACCCTGCGGGCCGAAGGGCTTACCGTGCAGGTGGCGGGAACGGCGCCGGACGGCGGTCCAAGCGTGGAAGTCGCGGGCGAAGGGTTCGTGCTCTCCGGCGTAGGCGGGAAGGCTCGTCGCTTGGCGAGCGTGGAGGCAGTGGCGGAGGCGCTGCGAGAGATCGGCTGTGATTAAGCTCGCCCTCCCTGCGGGTGACCTGCGCACCCCCGTCTCTAACGTTCTCGAATCGGCAGGGCTGAGGGTCGAAGGCTATGGCGAGGGCTCCCGCACCTACATTCTCAGGGTTGGCAGGCACGAGGGGGTGATCGCGCGGGTCTTCCGTGAGAAGGACATCCCTATACAGATCGCGCTCGGCAACTACGATCTCGGCGTGTGCGGTTTAGCGTGGATCGAGGAGCTGCGCGCCCGGTTTCCCCAGCACCCGGTGGTGCTGCTGCGGGACATGGGCGTTGGCCGCTCGGGGCTGTACGTGGCGTCGGCGGCGGACGGTGAGCGTGACGTCTCTTCGCTGGGCGGCCGGCGCGGCCTCCGCATCGCCAGCGAGTATCCGAACCTCGCGGAGGCGTTCGCTCTGGCGGCGAGGCTGCCCGCCTATCGCGTGCAGGCGGTCTGGGGAGCGGCCGAGGCGTATCCCCCCGAGGACGCAGACCTGGCGGTCATAACCGCCGCAGATGAGGCTGCGGTGTCCACTCATGGCCTCATCCCCCTGCATCGCCTATTGGACGGCTCCGCCTGGCTCATTGCAAACGCCGGCAGCCTGGCGAGGAAGGACCTGAGCCCCTTGCTGGACCTACTGGCGCGCGGCACTAGCCGTGGAGATATGCCGCACCTGCGCTTGCCGCCACCGCTGCCGATGGGGGCCCAGAAGCAGCCGGTGGCCCCTTTGCGGGCTGAGACGCTTCGGATGGCGTTGCCGGATGGCCACCAGCAGCGGCACGTGGTGGCGGCGCTCAGGGATGCCGGTCTTCTGCCTCGCCGGGGTTACGACGAATCGCAGTGCCTGCGCCGACCCGAGAGTCCTATCGAGGGGCTGGAGATCAAGGTGATCCGCCCGCATGACATGCCTCAGCTCGTCGCCACGGGCGAAATGGATCTGGCGGTGACCGGCCGAGACTGTGTCAACGAGCACCTGAGTCGGTTTCCCTCCAGTCCTATCGAGGAAGTGGTTGACCTGCAGCGGGCTCAGTTCAACCTCGCCGCCGTCGTGAGCGAGGAGGTGGCGGCGTCGGACCTGAGTGGCGCCCTGGCGCACTGGCGGGCGCAGGGGCGGCAGGTGATCCGCGTGGCCTCTGAGTTTCCCGGCATCGCCGACGCCTACGCCCGTAGCCGTCACCTGGGGAGATATCAGGTCATACCTATCGCCGGGGCCTCCGAGGGCTTTGTGCCTGAGGACGCTGAGCTGCTGATCGAAGGCACCGAGACCGGCAAGACCCTCGTTGAGAACAGGCTCAAGCCTATAGAGCTGCTGTTCCGCTCCACGACCTGCCTGGTCGCGGGCAAGGGGCGAGAATTCAAGGGTCGCCGCCGTGAGGTGTTCGACCACGTACTGTCTGCGCTCCGGTCGTCCACGAAGGCGGCGTAGACGGTCTGATACAATTGCCGCGAGGTCAGAAGTTGAAATGCCGCCGCTCGGATTGCACACCGTCGTCGCCAAGGAGGTGGGGGACCGCCTCCGTTACCACGTTTTGGATGAGGAGAGGGGTAATCTCTACCTGGGCTCCACCGCGCCCGACATTCGCGTGATCACCCGCTGGGAGCGTGGGCGCACACACTTCTTCGACCTTTCCAACTTCGATGAGCAGAGCGGCGTCGCTGGCTTGTTCAGCGCCTATCCGCGGCTGCGTGAGCCCGGCGGCCTCGGTGCGGGGACCGTGGCTTTCATGGCCGGCTACATCACGCATCTGGTTATGGATGAGCTATGGATCAACACTATATATCGCCCCTTCTTCGGCGTACGCTCTCCCTTGGGCGGGGACCTGCGCGCCAACATCATGGACCGGGCGATTCAATTCTCCCTCGACCGCCAGAAACGCATCGATCGGGAGCTGATGGCCCACGTTTTGGACGAGGTTGCCCGCTCCGACCTGGCGTTGGAGATCGACTTCATAGACGGAAAGACGCTGCACCGCTGGAAGGAAGTCATCCTGGATGTGGTTAACTCTTCTCCTGACTGGGAGCGGTTTCGGAACATCGCTAGCCGCCACCTGCGGGAGGCCGGGATCGAATCCCCGGAGCAGTTCAAGGAGTTTCTGCGGTCGCTGCCGGAGCTGGTAGACGAGACGTTGCGCTATCTGACCGAGGAGCGGCTCCGTGAGTTCATGGAGCTCTCCGTGGAGCATGGCGTAGGCGCGGTGAAGGAGTACTTAGAGTGCGAATAGCGCGTGGGATGGACGAAGCGAGGAGCACGGTTCTCCATCGCACGCCGATGGAGGCGGTGGAGCTCCCCTCCGTCATGCGGGAGACGATACGCCGCACGTTCGACGCTGATCTGGGCGTGGCCGAGGTGGTCGACCGCATCCTGCGCGACGTTCGCGAGCAGGGCGACGCGGCCGTGGCGCGGTACAACCAGAAGATCGACGGCGTCGCCGGCGATCAGGCTCGCTCTCTGGAGGTC
>JADFKX010000128.1 GCA_022564695.1 Chloroflexota bacterium
GCGGGATAGAGCCGGGCTCGATTCACGAGGCCGACGCGGCGCAGGATGGAGCGCTGGCGGATGCGGCAACGCGGTTCAAGGCGCTCTCGGACGAGACGCGCCTGCGAATCGTCCGCACGATGGTGCGGTCGAAGCACGAGCTGTGCGAGTGCAACATCGTGCCCTTGTTTGGGCTGTCGCAGTCCACGATCTCCTACCACCTGAAGGTGCTGCGCGAGGCGGGCATTGTGGAGTGCGAGAAGCGGGGGCTGTGGGCGTATTACCGGGTAAACACACGTGCCCTGATGGGCGCGGTGAAGGCACTGGCCGAGCTGGTATAAATCGATGGGTATCGATGAAGGAGGAGAGCCTATGACTACCGAGCGAGAGATCAAGGAGACGGTGCGGGAGCACTACGCGGAGAGCGCGCGTCAAGTCAAGGCGGCGGACTCATCTTGCTGCGGTTCCGACACGGCGGAGAACGTCATCAGCTCCAAGCTCTACACGACGGACGAGCTGCAGGGGCTGCCGCAGGAGGCGGTGGTGGCGTCGCTGGGGTGCGGCAACCCGGTGGCGATGGCGGAGCTGCATGAGGGCGAGGTGGTGCTGGACCTCGGCTCCGGCGGCGGCATCGACGTGCTGCTTTCGGCGCGACGGGTCGGCCCCACGGGCAAGGCCTACGGGCTGGACATGACGGACGAGATGCTGGAGCTGGCGCGGGAGAACCAGCGCAAGGCGGGCGTGACCAACGTAGAGTTCCTCAAGGGCGAGATGGAGGAGATGCCGTTGCCGGATGGCTCCGTGGACGTGATCATCAGCAACTGCGTGGTGAACCTGTCGCCGGACAAGGACAAGGTCCTGGCGGAGGCGCACCGCGTGCTGAAGCCCGGCGGCCGTCTGGCTATCGCCGACATTGTCGCGCGCGGTGACGTGCCGGAAGAGCTGCGCCGGAGCCTGGAGGCGTGGGCTGGCTGCGTGGCGGGCGCGCTGGAGGAAGGCGAGTACCGCGCCAAGCTGGAGTCGGCTGGGTTCGCCGATGTCGAGATCGAGTCGCTGCGGGAGTACACGGCGTCTGACGCGGATGGCGCTGGTCTCGGCGACTTGCTCCAGAAGTACGGGAAGAAGGGCGCGGAGCAGGTAGGATTCGCCAGCGTCATCGTGAGGGCGCGAAGGCCCGGCGAAGGCGGGCACGCCTTCTCGTCGCTAAACGTGGTCGCCGGCGAGGCTGTCTCCTGCTCGCCCGGGAGTTGCTGCTAGGCGGCTAGCTGCCTGGGATGAAGCCCTAGCCGCCTTTGGCGCGCTCCTGCTCCACTAGCTCGCGGCGGAGGATCTTGCCTGAGAGCGACTTGGGTATGGCGTCCACGAACTCCAGATCGCGCACCTTCTTGTAGGGCGCTACACGCTCCGCGACCCAGGCCATGATCTCGTCGGCCGGCGCCTCCTCGTTGGGATTGAGGACGACGAACGCCTTGGGGATCTCGCCGCCGTCTTTGTCCGCCTTGGGGATGACCGCCACGTCGGCGACGGCGGGGTGCTCCATTAGCAGCGCCTCCAACTCAGCCGGCGGGACCTGGTAGCCCTTGTACTTGATGAGCTCCTTCTTGCGGTCCACGATGGAGACATAACCCTCTTCATCGAACTGGGCGATGTCACCGGTGCGGATCCAGCCGTCCTCGGTGATCGTGTCGGCGGTCTCTTCGGGGCGGTTCCAGTAACCGCGCATGATCTGGGGGCCGGCTATGAGCAGCTCACCGGTCTCGCCTGGCCCCAGCTCGCGGTCGTCTTCTAGAGAGACGACCTTCTCGATCGTGTCGGGGATAGGCGGGCCGACGGTGGCGTCTTTGATGCGGTGGAGGGGGCTGACGTTGGTGGCGGGGGCTGGTCTCGGTCATGCCGTAGGCCTGGAGGACGGTGCACTGGAGGGCGCGGCCGCCCTGCTGGGCTACCTCCGGCGGCAGCGGGGCGGCGCCGCTGAGGACGAACTGGAGGCTGGAGCGATCGTAGCGGTCGATGTCCGGGAAGTTCGCCATGGCGAGCAGGGCCGGCGGAGCGACGAACAGGTTGGTGATCCGGTGCCGCTGGATCAGCTCCAGGCAGAGGGCGGGATCGAAGCGGGACATGACGACCTGCGTTGCTCCGATGGCGAAGCCGCAGGCCATGAGCACGGTCATGCCGTAGATGTGGAAGAAGGGCAGGAAGTCCAGGAGGACGGAGTAGCTGTCGGTGAGGCCGGTGGCCAGCAGCTGGCGCACGTTTGAGGTGAGGTTGTAGTGACTTAACATAACACCCTTGGGCAGGCCGGTGGTCCCGCTGGAGTAGGGTAGGGCGGCCAGGTCAGTTCGGGGGTCTATCTCCACGGGGTGCGGCTCCGGCGGCGACTCCTTCGCCAGCTCCCAGACGTCCTCAATGGCGTGGATGTGCCGAAGAGTGGGGAGATGCTCGCGGAGGGACTCGACCAGGGGCAGAAGGGGACGCATGGCGAAGATAGCGGAGGCTTCACAGTCCTCCATCTGGTGCAGGATCTCGCGCTCCTTATACAGGGGGCTGAGGGTGGTGACAACGCCGCCGGCGAACAGGGTGCCGTAGAAGGCTACGAAGTACTCGGGGGCGTTGGCTGAGAGGATGGCGACGCGGTCGCCTTTCTGAAGGCCGTTGTCCTGGAGGTAACGGCCCAGGCGGCGGCAGGCCTCCCAGATGTGGCCGAACGTGTACTCGGGACCTTCGGCGGCGATGAAGGCCGGTTTGTCCTGGAAGCGGCCGGCGGAGGATTCCAGGATCTGGGTGAGGGTGATCTGGGGGTAGGGCTCCAGGCTGAACCAGGGGCTATGGATGATCATGATACCTTTCCTTTCTCAGGGAACAGGCGTTGAGTGAGGTCTGCGACACGGCGGCCCAGCTCTCGCGCCTGGGCGCGGTCGTCCTCCGTGACCTCGCCGTGGGCGGTGGCGCCGTAGTAGGAGCCGGAGCGGCGCATCCGATCAGACCAGGGGAGGCCGATGACGATCATGCCGTGGGCGAACAGGAGGTGGAGGAGCTGGAGGAGGGTGGCCTCCGTGCCTGCGGAGCGTGACCAGCCGGCGGTGAAGGCGGCGCCGACCTTGCCGGCCAGTTCGCCCGTCTCCCACAGGTCGCCCGAGTGGTCCATCCAATCCTTGAGCTTACCGGTCATACCGCTCCAGTTGGGTGATCCCAGGATTAGCGCATCGCATCGCTTGAGTTCGTCGATAGCGGCGTCGTCCAGGCGGCGGTGGCTAAGGGTGACGCCTGCGACGGAGCGCACACCTTCGGCGACAGCGTCAGCAAGCTGCTCGGTCAAGCCGCCGCGGGAGTCGAACAGGAGGAGGACGGTGGCCAAGATGAGGAGCTAGCCGGCTAGTCGCCCAGCAGCGATGTGTAGCCGGCAGCAATGACCTCTTCGACGTACTCGGAGCGCCAGCCGGGGTTGGGTATTGTGATCCGGCGGTCGCGGAGCCAGGTGTGCACCTTGAGGTACTGCTCCTCTACATAACGGCGCCAAGAGTTCTCCTCTTCGAACAGTTCCGGCTCCATCTCATCCAGACGCTTGTCCATCTCTTCGGGATCGACATCGAGGTCCTCGCGCCAGTAGTCGGCGATGTAGTCGAGCGACTCGTCAAGGTTGCGACGGCACTCCTCCATGAGAGCAATCATGAACCCTTGCTCATCGACGGGGTGTGCGCGGAGGCGGGTCTCGGTCGCGCAAGAAGGGCAGAGGAGGACGAACTTGCGGGCGTCGCAGTTGTCATGCTTGGTGCAGCCATCGCAGAGGGGAGCCCACTGGGCGGCTTCAGGGGTGCGGAGGTAGCCGATCATTACCTCGTCTGCGAGAGTGCCGCAGCGTGGGCAGGAGAGTTTGCTGGCGAGAATGTCGTTGATCGCCCGTTGCCAGTCGATCTGCATTTGCGTCTACGGAGGTGAGTCCGCTCCAAGGAACGAGATGCTTGCTTTCGGTAAGCAACATGATAGACCCTTTGTCAGGTCTGTCAACCGTGAGGATTGAGGCTAAGGGTGAAGGAGGCGGACTGGCCCGGGGCCTCCTCCACCGTAACGGTGAGGGAGGAGAGGTTTGTCGTACCACGGGCCCTGAGCTCGTCCGCGAGGCGGCCAGCGAGCCACTCCGACAGGCGCTCGGCGGTGGAGTTGTCGATGGGGAGGGTGCGGACCTCCTCTTCCGGGATGACATAACGTCGATCAGCGAACGTGATTGTGTAGTGGCCGTCGCTGTGGTCCACGGTTAGGTTACGGTTCTCTGTAGGGAGGAGGAAGGCGTGGTCGAGCTCTTGACAGAGGCCGGCGACGACACGGCGCAGCTCGACGAAATCGAATAGCCAGGAGTCGGGGGTTAGCTCGCCCTCAAGCTGGGCGGCGACGGCGTAGTTGTGGCCGTGGAGAGGCTCGCATTCGCCAGCGAAGGTTGTGAAGTGAGCGGCGGCGAAGCGGAGCTGGGAGCCGGAGACGTTGATGCGCCTCATGAGAGAGGAGGCTGGAGGCGCCGGGTCCAGGCAGGGGAGCGGCGAAAGGAGTAATTAAGGTTCGCACTATATATGTTAGGTAAAGTCGTAAACCTGGAAACGCCGTTTGGAGACCCAGTCCCTGCGCATAAGCCGGAGATCATCGCTGGGCAATCCAGATGGCGGTGACAGGCGTTAATTGCCAGGGGCAAAGTCGTAAACCTGGAAACGCCGTTTGGTGACCCAGCCCTTGTGCCCAAGCCAGAGGTCATCGCTGGGCAATCCAGACGTGTGACCCAGTCCTTGTGCTCAAGCCGGTGATCATCGGTGGGCAATCCAGACTGTGGTGACAGGCGTAAATTGCCAGGGGTGAGGAGGCGATGCTAGACTAGACGTAGTCCTACTCATGGGGGACAGATTAGCAGGGATTGGGGCGCTTGACCACCGCGAATGTTGGGGATAAACGTACCCAGCGAGAGATGGTGTGTTATGTCAAAGCGCGACACGAGGTGAATTAGCGTATGTGGAAGGCGATGAAGTGGAGTACGTTGGCGCTGGCCGTTGTGCTGGCCATCGCTCTGTCCGGCGTTGTCGGCTACACGCTGGGTGACAGTGGAGACGGCGGTGGCAGCACTACCGTACAGATTACGGACGAGATCGGCTTCGGCATCCTGGAGGAGATATACGCCATCCTGCAGGAGGATTTCGTAAATCCAGATGCGCTGGACCCTGAGCTCCTGAAGCTGGGCGCTATCAACGGTATTCTGCAGGCGCTTGGCGACCCGCACACCGTTTACATAGATCCAGAGTCTTATGAACTGGGGGTCGACGTAATCTCAGGGACGTTTCAGGGGATAGGCGCTCAGGTGGAGCAGGACCCAGTCACGGGCGAAATCGTGATCGTGACGCCATTTCGAGACTCTCCTGCCGAGAATGCCGGCGTGCGCGCGGGCGACATCGTTCGCACGGTGGACGGAGAGTCCACGGATGGCTGGACGGTGGCCCAGGCGGTGAGGCGCATCCGCGGGCCGGAGGGGACTGAAGTGGCGCTGGGGATCGAACACTCCGACGGCTCCTCGGAGGATGTGTCCATAACGCGCGGGACGATCGTGATACCGACTGTGTTCACGCCTCCGATCGAGGATGAGGCGGGCAACCTGGTCAGCGATCTGGCTTACATTGAACTGCAGCAGTTCACGGATCAGGCTGTAACAGACCTGGGTGAGGAGCTGGAGCGAATCGTTGAGGAAGGATACGGCGGCGTCATTCTGGACCTGCGCCGGAACCCCGGCGGCGGGCTGGACGCCACTATCAGGACGGCGGATATGTTCCTGGACGATGGCGTCATCATCATAGAGGTGAGCCGTGAGGGCGAGGAGAGTGTGACCAGCGCTAAGACGGGTGGGCCGGCGACGGAGATACCTGTGGTGCTGCTCGTGGGTCCGGGCTCGGCCAGCGGCTCTGAGGTGTTGGCCTGCGCCTTGCGGGACAACGGACGCGCCACCCTCGTCGGCGAGCAGACGTTCGGCAAGG
>JADFKX010000129.1 GCA_022564695.1 Chloroflexota bacterium
CGCCTCCGCCAGTTTCGCCACGTCGTAGAGCTGTCCCGTGCTGTACTCAACGTCCGAGACGCAGACCACAGCAGTGTCGCCGTCGATAAGTCGAACAAGGTCGTCGGGGCTAATGTAGCCGCCCCTCGCCTCGGCCAGCCTTACCTCGAAGCCCGTGCTGCGAGCCACTCGCGCCCAGGGATAGATCGTGCTCGGAAAGGTGACGTCCGTCCCCACCACGTTGACCCCTGGGCCGGGTGCCACCGCCCAGGCGAGCGACGCCAGTAGCTCAGTGGCGCTGGAGCCCACCGCAATCTCCTCGGGCCGGGCGTTAAACAGCTGCGCCGCTGCCACATGAAGGGCTTCGAAGACCGACTCCTCGGCGGCCTCATCGAACGTCAGGGTGCCGTTCTCAGTCAGGTCCCTGAACCAGTCCGTGGTCGCCGCTTCCGCGCCCCTATACATCAGGCAGACGGAGGCGGTGTTGAGGTAAGCGCTCTTGCGACTCGCCGGGAAATCGCGGGCATCAACGATCGGTTCCAATTCGTCCCTCCTCGGCCGTGCCACCCGGCCTTGCCGGCGCCCCAACATCTTACATCGCTATTGCGAATGAAGGGAGGGAGGGTCAAGCTTAAGCCTGACCCTCTTGGCACAGTCTTCCCGGCGTGTCGGCGTGGTTCTGACGCCGATTGACAGTATCGCCCACAAGCATATAATCCTAGCTATCTGAGAGAGTTTCTTGGTTGCCCCAAGACAAGGAGGATCCCCATGTTACCACGCAGCCTCAGCCGCTACCTTTTGCCCTTCGCGGTACTAGCGTTAGCCTCGGCGTTCGCCTTCGCCGCCTGCAATGGCGATGACGATGGTGGCCGCGGCACGGACATATCGGGCGCCCCTGAGCTGGAGGACGGTGTTTTGAACGTAGGCTCGGACATCGCCTACGCGCCGTTCGAGTTCTATCAGGAGGGGACGGAGACCGAGGATGGCCTGGACATCGATCTAGCCATAGCGATAGCCGAACAGCTGGGCGTGGAGATCGAGTTCCTCAACACCGGCTTCGATGGGATCATCCCCGCCCTTCAGACGGAAGACTTCGACATCCTGGTCTCGGCGATGACTATCACCGATGAGCGATCGGAGGTGATAGACTTCGTGCCTTACATTACCGTGGGCACGGGCATCGTCGTACCGACCGGGAACCCAAACAACATTCAGACTCTGGACGACCTCTGCGGCCTCACTGTGGCTGTGCAGGTTGGCACGATCCAGGTGGACATGCTGGAAGAGCAGAATGATTCGTGCGACGATCCCATCGAGATCGTCGTCTTTGACACTAATCCACTAGCAGTGGCTGACCTGCGCACCGGCGGCGCCGACGCCAACTTCGCTGACTTCCCCGTCGCCGCCGAGGACGCGGCTCAGTCTGAGGGCGATCTGGAGGTCGTGGAGACTCAGATCGCGCCGGAGGCGTATGGCATCGGTATACGCATGGAGTCGACTGAGCTGAAGGACGTTATCGCCGACGCCATCCAGGCTATAAGGGATAGCGGCAAGTATGATGAGATCCTGGAGAAGTGGGGTCTGGAGGCGGTAGCTCTCCAGTAGGCCACAGCGTCAGACGGAGTGCACGGAGCGGCCCTCGGCGTATCACTGTCGCCGGGGGCCGCTCTACTCTGGCTTGTGAGGTAGCGGGATGGAGTGGCTGTTAGCGATACGGTTCGATTTCGACACGGTCGGCGATTTTCTGTTCGACCCGATAATCCTGCGGGCGATGCGACAGACGCTGTACATCGCGCTCCTGGCGATGGTGCTAGGTGTTGGGCTTGGGGTGGTGCTGGCCGTGATGCGCGACTCACGCAACCCGATCGTGTCCGCGCCGGCCGGGGTGTACGTGTGGTTCTGGCGGGCGACGCCGGTGATCCTCCAGCTCCTGATGGTGTACTTCGGGCTGCGGCAGCTCATCGATGAGGATATCTTCCGCGACAACTGGACCCGCTTCCGGGCGGCGGTGGTGACGTTCGGGCTGAATGAGGCGGCGTACATGGCGGAGATCGTGCGCGGCGGCATCCAGTCCGTGGAGGCGGGCCAGATGGACGCCGCCAAGTCGCTGGGGATGACCAACATGCAGGCGCTAAGGCGGATCATCCTCCCCCAGGCGTTCAGGGTGATGATCCCACCCACCGGAAACGAGTTTATCGCGATGCTGAAGAACACGTCAGTGGCGTTCGCCATCGGCGTAGTGGAGCTGCTCAACGCGGCCAGGATCCAGGCCGCCGCCAACTTCAGGCCGATGGAGCTGTACACGGTGGCGGCGTTCTGGTATCTGGTGTTGGTCTCCATCTTCAGTCTTGGCCAGGCGGAGTTGGAGCGCGTCATGGCTGTCTCTGAGCGGGAGCGGCCGGAGACGCTCCTCTCGCGGGCGATGGCGATAGTGGGCACACGGCGCGGCGTTTGAGGTGGTTTGAGTACGGGCGTAGAATGTTGGGGCGATGTCAGAGTCTATGGTGCGCAGTGTGGACGTGCACAAGCGCTTCGGGCGCCTGGAGGTGCTGCGGGGCGTCAGCATGGAGGTGGCGAAGGGAGAGGTGGTGGTACTCATCGGCCCCAGCGGCTCCGGCAAGACTACCTTCCTGCGCTGCATAAACCACCTGGAGCGAATTGACGCCGGCCGTATCTACGTGGACGGCGAGCTGGTGGGCTACCGGGAGAAGAACGGCCGTCTGGTGGAGGATCGCGAGCGGGAGGTGGCGCGCAAGCGAGCGGCCATCGGCATGGTGTTCCAGCGCTTCAACCTGTTCCCGCACCTGACGGCCCTGGGCAACGTCATCGAGGCGCCGATACGGGTGAAGAAGGTGCCCCGCAAAGAGGCGGAGGAGACCGGGCGGGAGCGGCTGACCAAGGTGGGTCTGGCGGACAAGCTCTCCGCTTATCCGGCCCAGCTATCAGGCGGGCAGCAGCAGCGGGTGGCGATCGCTCGAGCGCTGGCGATGCAGCCGAAGCTGATGCTGTTTGATGAGCCAACGTCCGCTCTGGATCCGGAGCTGGTGGGCGAGGTGCTGGATGTGATGAAGTCGCTGGCGCGAGAGGGGATGACGATGATTGTGGTGAGCCATGAGATGGGCTTCGCGCGGGAGGTGGCGGACCGGATCGTGTTCATGGACGAGGGGGTCATCGTGGAGGAAGGGCCGCCGGAGGAGCTGTTCCTGCGGCCGTCGCAGCCACGCACGCAGGCGTTCCTGAGCAAGATCCTCTAGACGGGAGCGCCGCGATTGTAGGCATAGGCGGGGTCGGCGTCAACGGGACCAAGGCACGACTCGCCGCCGAGTCGGCCCCTATAGGCCAGTGCGAGTGCGCGAGGGAACCGCGACGGCTAGGGGCAGCGAGATACTGGTGTCCGATGTCGTCAGGCAGCTGGCCAAGGGCAAGGACTTCCTGTTCGCCGACCGTGGTGAGACTAACCTCAAGGGTTTCGATGAGCCGGTGCGGCTGTACGAGGTGAGGTGGCGGGAGTAAGGAGCTAACTACTCTTCGATCTCCTCAGGTAGGGCGTTCCCTTACCCGGCTGCCTCGAATTCCTGAACCTTTTGACCGAGCCACAACGCTTACATTGTCCGTTGCTCGTGTCCCCGTCAGCCATTTCTATGACCCGATGGTGGGTGCAACGGCTTCGTCTTGGGCGACTGACCTGTGGCGCTGACTTGCTTGGCATTCCGTTGCCGCATCCTCTGCGCCAATTTTATCACCTTGAGCGCCCTGCAGGCCCATGACAGCGGGCGATTACGGGGCTTGAGCTAGGAAGTGCCACCCTGCGAGAGGGTGAGTCGCGGGCCTTCGGGGGACTCCTTGACGTCCAGGGTGGCGCTGGAGAGGGCCTCGCCCACCTCAGTATCCAGCAGGAGGTAGTTTTCACTTTCGTACTCGAAGACCTGGTCGCCTTCTTTCGGCTCGCCGAGAGTGAGGTGGTAGCCCTCCTCGATCTTAACGATTCGGAGCGCCGCCCCCGGGGCGCTCTTCTTCTTTAAGGTCTCACGGACGTACTGAACGGCCTTATCAGTAACGGTCAACATGAGAGCCTCCCTATCTGATATGCCAGCAGCACCGCGCGAGGGCGCGCTATCAGCCCTAGCGGCTCGGCTTATGCTTGGAGAAGCAGTCGTTGCAGTAGACCGGCCGGTCCTGGCGGGGCTCGAACGGGACCTGGCAGGCGTTGCCGCAGTCGGCGCAGACGGCGTCGTGCATCTGACGGGAACCGCCGCCGTAGCCGCCTCCGCCGCCGCCCCCGTAGCCACCTCCTCCACCGCCCCCGTAGCCACCTCCTCCACCGCCGCCACGCCTGGCTTGGCGACACGAGGGGCAGCGCTTGGGGTCCTGGTATCCGCGCTCCGCGTGGTATTGCTGGTCGTCCGCGCTGAATACGAACTCTGAGTCACACTCCACACAGGTTAAGTCACGATCGTCGTAGGCCACTCGATGACCTCCTCTCTACTCTTCGGTTAAGGTCCGGTCATCGAGCTGACACCAGTTGCGGGGGGAGCCGACGCAGAACGTTAACATCGTCTACAACATGAAAGGCCCCGACAGATCGGGGCCACCGTGTCATAGAAGGTACCAACAATCGCGACAATGGTAGCATGGCGGTCAAGCGCCGAAGCGCCAGCTAGCCCCGCGGCACAGCCGCTCCCGTTCAGCGACTGGCGGAAGACACAGAGCGCGGGTTGAGGACCCGGTGCGGCTGTTCGAGGTGAGGTGGCGGGAGGAGGCCTAGACCGCCGCAGAGTAAGTCATTGTTGCAAGGCCATCAAGCTGCGGATAAGATAGCTAACACCATGAAGTGGACACACCAATTCCGGGTTGATGCCCCAGTTGAGGCCATCTACGAACACGGCTTCGCTCCTGACAAGTGGTTCACGTTTTTTGGAGCCTATCGGGGGTTGGAGTCGGTCGACCCGAACTGGCCGGAAGAGGGAGCTTCTATCATGGTCCGTTACGCCGTTCTGGGTCCGTGGACGGTGCAGATGAAGCAGACCGTCGTTGAGCATGAGCGGGGCCACCACATCCGCATGTATGAGGAAGCGCTCTCCGGGCATCGCTTTTTGGTGGATCGCCGCCGCAGTTGCTGCCGCCGCAGTGGTGATCGGCTGCGGGATCAGCTCGAGCGAATTGAACTTGGACACCTTCTTGACCCCCACACCCAGCGGCCCATCCGCCACAGCCAGCATCGACGTCACCCTCACCGGCTCCGATACAGAGACGTGCGAGCTCGTCTTCGCCGTCGGGACCGCCAACAACGGCACTGTGGGCGATATCACGGACGAGCCTTGCGTGCCGGGCAACCCTAACACCGATTCGGCCACCATCACCTTCACGTCCCAGCCGGACGTGTGCGGCCCCGGCAAGGGCACCTTCACCTACACCACCAACGACGGCTCCGCCACCTCCGCCCCGGCCACGGTGACGGTAGACATCCCCTGTATAGAGGTAGGCACGGAGGAACGATGATGGATACGCGCAGACGAATTGCGATAGGGATTCTCACCGGCTTAGCTGTCGTCGTCGCGGTAACAGCCAGCCTCTGGATGACCGGCGGTCGCGGCGAGCCCGCGGTGGCCTCTCACGGCGCGCTGACCATCGGCGTAGACGGCGACCCCACCGGCAACGCGGCCACCTCGCTCGGGGCGTCGGATACGTGCCGAACTGTGGCCGCTGGCAGCACCTTCGAGATCGACATCTACGTTACGGAGGTGATATATCTACTGTCCGGAGTAAGTTTAAAGAAGAAATTTTACGAAAAAAAACAGAAGAGCAATCGATAGTCGAAGATGAACATTTATAGGCGGTCTTTCCTGACTCGGATTTACTTCAATAATTTAATTATCCTTTATTCACCACGGGTTGTTTGATCGTGGATAAACAGATAAATGAGAATCTAAAACGTCAGATCGATCTGCATAAAAATCTGGTACCTGTATACAAAAAGCGA
>JADFKX010000130.1 GCA_022564695.1 Chloroflexota bacterium
TTCTGCTCGGCGAAGAAGCCCTTCTCCTGGGCGACGTAGGCGCCGACGAAGGGCAGGTTGGCCTGGGGCTTGAAGCCGGCCATGAAGGTGATCTTGTCGGGCGCGGCTGGGCTTAGCGTGGGGGATGAGGCCCCCGACTCGTCGGGGCCGCCTCCCCCGCTCTCGCAGGCGGCGAAAAGCACCGCGACGAGGAGCGGCAGCAGGGCGGCGAGGAGCGGGCGGAATGCTATGTGGGGCACTTGTTTCCTCCTGTAGGGTTCCTATCGGATGGTACGTATAGTCTCGTGCCAGAAGAGGAGGCGTCGCTCAGTCAGGTAGAGGAGAACGTTGAGGGTGACGCCGGTGAGGGCGAGGACGCCGACGGCGGCGAACAGGGTGGGCGTGTCCAGGTTGGCGTTGGCCACGAATATCACCAGTCCCAGGCCGCGGTCGCCGGTGAACCATTCGGCGACGACGGCGCCGATGAGGGCGAGGGGATAAGTGATTTTGAGGGCGGCGAACAGGTAAGGCAAGGCGCTGGGCAGGCGCAGCTTCCAGAACAGCTGCCAGGGGGAGGCGCGAAGGGAGCGCATGAACTCCAGCGCTCCGGGGTTGACATCGCGGAAGCCGGTCATGGCGTTGACCAGCATGGGGAAGAAGGAGAGGAGGGCGGCGACGAGTATCTTGGGCGTGGTGCCGAACCCGAACATGATTACCAGGACCGGCGCCACCGCGACGATGGGCGTGACCTTGATGATGATCGCAAGGGGGAACAGCGCCCGCTCGGTCAGGCGGGAGTGGGCCATCGCCACGGCCAGGGCGAGGGCGAAGGAGGAGCCGAGGAGCAGGCCGAGTGTCGCCTCGTACAGCGTCCAGCCGCCATGGCGCCGGAAGAAGTCAGGGTCGTCAAGGAACCGCTCCAGGACAGCTGACGGGGGTGGCACTACGATGATGGCGATGTCCCGCCACTGCACCCAGAACTCCCAGAAGAGGAGGGCGCCGATGAGGGTCAGGGCTGGCGGGAGGACATGAGCGGCGAGGGAGCGCAGGGTCCGGTTCATGCCGGGGCCTCCTTGAGCAGGTTGCGGAGCTGGTCGGCGTAGTCCAGGAAGGGGGCGGTACGCTCCATCTCCTGGGTCCGTGGGCGCGGCAGCTCGATGTCGATCGCGGCGCGGACGGCGCCGGGGCGCGGGGACAGCACGACGACGCGATCGGAGAGGGCGATCGCCTCCGGAATGGAGTGGGTGACGAATACCACGGTCTTGTGGGGCCGCCGGGTCGGCTGACCTTCGGCCCCGGACGGCGCTCCGCCTCCGGCGGACCAGATGCGCAGGAGCTCGTAGCGCATGGCGGAGCGGGTGATCTCGTCCAGGGCGCCGAACGGCTCGTCCATAAGCAGTAGTGAGGGGTCGAAGGCCAGCGCGCGGGCGATGGCGACGCGCTGCTGCATGCCGCCGGAGAGCTCATGCGGGTAGTAGGAATGGAAGTCGGCCAGGCCGGTGAGTTCCAGGAGCTCCTCGGGTGACGGGGCGGTCCGGGCGCGAGCACCGTGGTCGATCTCCAAAGGGAGGCGGACGTTGCTTAGGACGGTGCGCCAGGGGAGGAGGGCGGGGTCCTGGAAGACAAAGCCGATATCGCGACGGCGTTGGGATTCGACGGGGGCGGCGCCGTCGATGAGCACTTCGCCCTCGCTGGGACGCAGGAGGCCGCCGATGATGCGAAGGAGGGTGGACTTGCCGCAGCCGCTGGGCCCGATCACAGTCAGGAACTGCCCCCACACTGCCTCCAGGGCAACGTCAGCCAGCGCCGTCAAGGCGCGGCGGCTGTCCTGGAAGACGTGAGTCAGGTTGCGGAGGGATACGTGGTACCGGACGTTGGCCATGCCGCGAATAATCGCTCCTGCCCCAATGGGGCCGGTAAAACCTATCGCTGCGGGGGTGAAGTCCGCCTCAGGCGGATGGCCAACATCGCTTGGGACCGGGAGGCACACCCCACGCCGCCATCCCGGTGAAGTCGCGGACGATTGTACCGCTTAGCGAGGGGCTAGGGCAATGGCTGTGGGGTTGCGATACGGTTGCTGCGGGCAAACCGGCGCGACTATACTGGCGGCGCTGTCTGCAGGCGGGCTTCCGACAGGCGGGTGCGGATGTTAGTGTTCAAGCTGTCTGAATGGCTTTGTGCTGGCATAATCGGAGGACTTGCGCATGATGAAGATAGGCATCATCGGCGGCACCGGCCCGGAGGGGCTGGGGCTGGCGATGCGGTTCGCGAAGGCTGGTGACGAGGTGTTCATCGGCTCGCGATCGAAAGATAGGGCGGAGGAGGCGGCGAAGAATGTGAAGGAGGCGCTGCCGGAGGCGAAGGTGGAGGGGCTGGTCAACGCGGAAGCGGTGGAGCAGGCGACGGTGGTGTTCCTGACCGTGCCCTGGGACGCTCATCAAAGCACCCTGGAGAACCTGGCCGAGGCGATCGGCGACAAGATACTGGTTGACGTGGTGGTGCCCATGGTGTTCGACCGCGGTCAACCCAAGGCGATCCTCGTGGACGAGGGCTCGGCGGCGCAGCAGGCGCGGGTCGTAGCACACGAGGCGAAGGTGGTGAGCGCGTTCCAACACCTGGACGGCAGGGTGCTTCAGAAGATTGATCGGCCGATGCAGGGGGACGTTCTCGTCTGCGGTGACCACAGGGGGGCCAAGAAGACGGTGATGGAGCTGGTGGAACGGATCGAGTACGTGCGGGCGCTGGATGCGGGCGGACTCACTAACGCTCGCTACCTGGAGGAGTGGACCGTGTTGCTCCTTCACATCAATAAGATATACAAGGCCCACACGGGTGTGCATATCGTCGGGGCGTGAATCGGTGGGTGCACCGGAGCTACGGATCATCGGCCTGGGCGGCCTGCCCGACGTCAAGTCTGGGGACGACGTCGCGGCGCTGATCTTAGAGGCGGCGGAGCGGCAAGGCACGCCCCCGGCGGCGGGCGATGTCCTGATCGTCACTCAGAAGATCGTCTCCAAGGCCGAAGGGAGGGTCGTCGACCTGGCGGAGGTGGAGCCGGGCGCGAAGGCGCTGAGGTTGGCCGAGGAGACGGATAAGGACCCGCGGCTGGTTGAGCTTATCCTCAAGGAGAGCCGCCGCATCGTCCGTCAGGTGGGGCCGGTGCTTATCACGGAGACGCGGCACGGCTTCGTGTGTGCCAACGCCGGGATCGACGCCTCCAACGTGGGCGAGGGGTACGTGGCGCTGCTGCCGGAGGACCCGGACCGTTCGGCGGCGGGGATCAGGGATGCCCTGCGGGAGCGTACAGGGCTGGAGGTGCCGGTGATCATCAGCGATACGTTCGGGCGGCCCTGGCGCGAGGGCCACACTAACGTGGCGGTGGGGGTAGCGGGGATGAAGGCGTTCGTGGATTACGTGGGGCAGACGGACCCCTACGGGAACGAGCTGCGGGTCAGCACGCTGGCGGTGGCCGACGAGCTGGCGGCGGCGGCGGAGCTGGTGATGGGGAAGCTATCCAAGGTGCCGGTAGCGATCGTGCGGGGGTACGAGTACCCGAAGGGCTGCGGCACGGCCCGTGACATGGTGCGCCCGCCGGAGCGCGATCTATTCCGCTAGGAGCCTATCGGCGTCATCAGGATACATAACAGTGCGTGACCAGGCGTTCCCGTGAGGCGCCACAGCAATCGAGGTTAAGGCTAAGGAGAGGTGACTTATGGCAGATGTCAAAGTCTACGGGGCCCCCTGGTGTCCAGATTGCAGACGCTCCAAGCAGTTCCTGGGCGAACAGCGTGTGCCCTATGACTGGATCGATATCGATGCAGACGCGGAGGGGCTGCGCTTCGTGGAGGAGCTTCAGGGCGGCGGACGGACGATACCCACAGTAGTCTTTGCCGATGGGAGTCATCTCCTTGAGCCTTCCAACGACGAGCTGGCAGAGAGGCTAGGCCTGAGCCTCAAGGCCGAACGTAGCTACTATGACCTGTTGATCGTAGGTGGTGGGCCAACCGGGCTGACGGCGGCGATCTATGCCGCTCGCGAGGGGATCGACAGCCTGGTGATCGAGAAGAGCGCGCTGGGCGGCCAGGCGGCTCTTACCGAGCGCATTGATAACTATCCCGGCTTCCCGGAGGGAATCCAGGGAGGGGAGCTGGCGGATCGCATCATCCAGCAGGCGAGACGCTACCAGGTGGAGCTGCTCTCCGCCGTAGGCGTAAGGGGGATTAAGCGGGAGGGCGAATACGTGATGGCCACGACGGAAGGCGGGGATGAGTACTGCGGGCGGGTAGCTATCATCTGCACGGGATCAACCTACAGACGGCTCGGCGTCCCAGGGGAGGATGAGCTGATAGGCGCAGGCATCCATTTTTGCTCTACCTGCGACGGCCCCTTTTACAGGGGCGCGGATGAGCTAGTCGTCATCGGTGGGGGGAACTCGGGGATGGAGGAGGGGCTCTTCCTCTCGCAGTTCGCCAAGAAGGTCAGCATTATCGAGCGTAGTGAACGGCTGAAGGGTTCGCAGCTTCTGCGGGATAAGGTGCTCAACCATCCGCAGCTAGAGGTGCACACGAATATGGAGGTCACGGAGTTCCGGGGCGAGGGCGGCAAGCTCTCCGCTATCGTCGCCAAGGACAAGGAGAGTGGAGAGGAGCGGGTGTTCCGGCCCGCGGCCGCCTTCATCTTCATCGGTCTGGACCCGAACACCTCTTTCCTCAAGGGTGCTGTCGACCTCGACAAATGGGGATTCGTCGTCACGGACGATACGCTCCAGACGACGCTGCCGGGGGTGTTCGCGGCGGGAGACGTCCGCGCCGGCTCCACTAAGCAGCTAGGAGCGGCGATTGGAGAGGGCATCACGGCGCTGCTGATGGTGAGGCAGTACTTGGAGAAGCATGCCCACGTTACGAAACGAAAGGTGAACGCCTGATTCGCCGCCGTGGCTGGCTCGCTGGGCTGAAGGGCGTGATGGCGGCCGCCGCGATTAGCCGCTGGGACGGCGCTACCAGCTGCTGGGCAGGTCTCCCTTCTCCTTCTGCTCCTCGACGAAGGCGTATGTGCCATCATCCTGACGGACGACCGGCTTGCCCACGTCGGTGATCTGACCGCGCTGGTCCAGCTCCGTGCGCAGCAGAGCCAGCTCGTCCTCCGTGGGCGTCTCCAGCGCCTCAATCTCCTTGGCCATCTTCGGCTTGAACGACATCTCGGCCAGGACCTGGTCGACGGTGACGAAGGGTGCGACGCCGGTGAGGCGGAGGTGGCGGTCCTCATAATCGAACACGGCCCAGGGGGTGACGACGCGCCAGGGGCCGGTGCCGCGGGGGAGGCCGACGCGCTCGCGGGCGCCCTCGCTACCGTCGAGGAATCCGGGCGAGGAGATGAAGTCCACACGAGGGACGAACTTGCGGGCCTGCTGGTCGGTCATAAGGATGGTGTGCCAGCACAGGGCTGCGATGGAGTCGGCGCCGCCGGGGCCGCCGAAGCGTCGGTGCTCGCCCGCGTAGTCGCCCAGGGCGGTGGAGTTGATGTTGCCGTAGGGGTCCACCTGGAGGGTGTTGAGGATGCCGTAGTCCATGAGTCCGATCTGGGCGTGGAAGCCGATGGTGTTCATGGTGCCCCACTGTAGGGCGCGATAGCTGGAGCGGCTGGTGACCATCGTCATGAGGGGATCGAGAGGAAGGGAGGGTTCAGGGGCGACGACGCCGTCCTCGGTGACGTAGATGGCGTTGGGGGCGTACAGCATCTTTGCCAGGAGGATAGAGGCCATGGGGGAGCCGCCGCCGGCCACCCAGTAGGTCCTGGCGTCTTCGATCATGCGGGCTACCGTGCAGATCTGGTGCTCGCGCTCGTTGAAGTAGGCGGCCTTCTCGCTCATGCCGTGTACCCCTCCTTAATGGTGGCGCGGCCCTGGATATCCTTGAGCCTGCTGGCGCCGACCAGCTTGTCTAGCATCTCAGCCT
>JADFKX010000131.1 GCA_022564695.1 Chloroflexota bacterium
CTCAACGATACCGTCAGCGAGATCGCGGAGAGCTTCGGCGTCCCCGCCGTCGCCATCGTCATGGCGAATAACCTGACTAACCCGCACTTCATCCTGGAGGGCCAGGCGCTCACGATACCTGTCGTCTTGAGCCCGCTGGTGCGGCCTGTGTCGCCGCGGATAGAGGCGCTGCTGGAGGAGTTCGCCGCTGTCGAAGGCCTGGACCCGGGGCTGGTGAAGGCGGTAGCGTACGTCGAGAGCGGCTGGCAACCGGACGCGGTGAGCTCCATCGGCGCCATGGGCGTCATGCAGATCGTGCCTTCGACGGGCTACTGGCTTGAGACGGAGATCTTCGGCTACGACCTGGAGATCGAGACCAGCGCTTACGACAACATCAAGGCAGGCGCTCGCTATCTGCGTGTACTCCTGGACCTCACCGGCGATATCGACCAGGCGGTGGCCGCCTACTATCAGGGGTACAGCGCCCTCAGCCTGGGAGTCATCTACGAGGACACGATACAGTACGTGGCCTCCGTGAATGAGATCAAGGAACGGTTCTGGCCGTAGGGCGGAGACAGCTACGGCGCTGCGTTCTTCTAGTTTAGACGCGGGAGTAGGGGTGATTGGTCTTCCGGCCTGTCACCGGCCTCCTAGCCTGACGGGGAGCCCGTGCCCCACTCCTCGCCGTGGCTCCAGTCCAGCATGATGACGTCTATCTCTTCCCCCGGCTGAACCTCGTCCACCTCAGCCGAAATTACCGTCAGCGCGTTAGCGTAAACCATGGACGTGAGCATCCCGGAGCCCTGTGGCCCCGTGAGGGACGCGTAGTAGCGGCCATCACGCTCAGTGACGATGCAGCGGGCGTACAATCGGCGTGGGTCATCTCTGTTGACGATCCGCTCTTCAGCGATCGCCTTGATCATGGGCCGCTGCCAGTCTGTCTTGCCCATCATCTTCATCAGCGCCGCCCGCCCGAACAGCTCGAACGTCACCATGGAGCTTACCGGGTTGCCGGGCAGCCCGATGTGTGGCACCCGCCGGCCATCCTTCCGGAAGCAGCCGAACGCGAGTGGCTTGCCCGGCTTCATCGCCACTGTCCAGAAGTCGATGTCCCCTTCCCGGGCCAGCACCTCTTTCACCATATCGTAATCGCCGCGGGAGACCCCGGCGGAGGTGACGAGCATGTCAGCGTCCAACCCCTCGTGGATCTTGGCGGTGAGCGCATCGACTGTGTCTCTAGCGATGCCCAGCAGGCGCGGCACGCCTCCGTAGCGCCGGACAAGAGCGCCGATGCCGTAGGCGTTGGCGTCGTATATCTTCGCCGGCGGCTTCGGCTGACCGGCCTCCACCAGCTCGTCGCCTGTGGACAGGATCGCCACCACCGGCCGCCGGATCACCTTCGCGGACGCTCGTCCCAGGGAGGAGAGCACTCCGATCTCTGAGGCCCTCAGCACGCGGCCCTTCTCCATCACCAGCTGGCCGCGGCGCATGTCCTCGCCGGCACGGCGAATGTTGGCGCCGGGCTGGGCTTCCTTGAACATCCGTACCGTCGCATCCACCGGGTGGGCGCGCTCAGGCGCCTGATCGAACGGCTCGTCCGTCTCTTCGAACGGCACGATGGCGTCCGCTCCCGTAGGCACCGGCGCCCCGGTCATGATGCGGACCGCAGTCCCCGCGTCTACCGCGCCTTCGAAGATGTAGCCGGCTGCCACCTCGCCGGTGACGTGCAGCTGCACTGGCGAACCCTGCGAGGCTCCGGCCGTGTCCTGGGCGCGCACGGCGTAGCCGTCCATCGAGGTGTTATCCAGCGGCGGTATGATGAGGTCGGACGTGACGTCCTCGGCCAGTACCTGACCCAGCGCTTCCAGCAGCGATTTCTCTTCCGGCTCCAGGACGTCGACGTAGCTGAGGATACGCTCTAGCGCCTCGTCAACGGTGATCATCATTCGTTTCGGTCCCAGTGATCGTGCGGCGCCATCGCCGATAGCAAGAATAGCGGCGCCCGGGCGCCACTATTCAGCACCGTAGCGGTTACGATTGGCTTAGCCGAGCTGCACTACCAGACAGGTCGTTGTGCGCTGAACGCCGTCCACCCGCTGGATGCCATCGGTTATCGCACGGCCCACCTTGTCAAGGTCGTCCGCTTCCAGCGTCGCTATGACGTCGAAAGGTCCGGTGACCGCGTCCACTGATACGACGCTGGCGTCCTTGAACTGGAGCGACTGCACGCCCTCAGCCACGCCTTTCGCCTTGCCGACCGCCGATTCTATCAGCACGTAGGCCCGCGTCATGCTCACTCTCCTTTCCTCCACTGCCTGACGCCGAAATCATACCGCCTGGTGTCAGGCTGTCAAGGGATGCGCTGTCCTGGGCGTCCAGTTGCTCCTAGCTCGGGCTGGCTCCACAATGGAGGCGTGTCCACTGGCCCTAAGGCGCCTGCCTGAAACACATCGCGATGAACGATGAGCGACCGCCGTCCCTGAGATCACTCGGCCGTATCTGCGACGAGCCGTACGGGTTCTGGCTGGACAGTGCGCTGGCGGATGATAGGCTGGGGCAAAACTCTTTTTGGGGCACCGATCCATTTCTCATCCTGCGTTCGTCCGGGACCGCGATAGAGCTGTGGACACGCGGCGGCACTCACCGGTTCAGCGGCAGCCCGTTCGAGACGTTACGCCAGCTCCTGCGCGACTATCATCACATGGGCCTCGCGCCGGGCGCCTCCGGCGGCGCCGTCGGTTACTTCGCGTACGAGCTGAAGCGGTTCGTCGAGGAGTTGCCGCAGCGCGCCGCCGATGACCTGGGCCTGCCGGAGTGCTACCTTTGCTTCTACAAGCGCATCGCCCGCTTCGATCCACGGCCGCTTGCCGCCGCCGGCGCCGCTGTGCCGCGACACAGCCCGATGGACAGCGCTGACGCGCCGCCTTCCAACTTCACACCTGCGGGTTACAAGGGGGCGGTGCAGCGGGTGCGAGATTACATCTTCGCCGGCGATATCTATCAGGCGAACCTCTCCCAGCGGTTTCATCTCCCCCTCATGAACAGCCCCTTCGATGTCTACTTGCAGCTTCGTAGCCATAACCCGGCGCCCTTCTCCGCCTACATCAACCTGCCTGAGGTGCAGGTGCTGAGCGCCTCGCCTGAGCGTTTTCTGCGGTTAGACCCAGGCAATCGTCGTCTACAGACACGGCCCATCAAGGGAACGCGTCCACGCGGCAGGACTGAGGAAGAGGATGAAGCGCTGGCCCGGAAGCTGCTCACGAGTGAGAAGGACCGTGCCGAAAACGTGATGATCGTGGACCTGGAGCGCAACGACCTTGGCCGCGTGGCGGAGATCGGCTCCGTGCGTGTCACGGAGCTCGCCTCCCTGGAGACGCTACCTACCGTCTTCCATCTAACTTCCACCGTTGAGGCCACTCTGCGAGAGGACCGCGATGTAGTCGATCTCCTGTTGGCCACTTTCCCCGGCGGCTCAATAACCGGTGCGCCGAAGATCCGGGCGATGGAGATCATCGACGAGTTGGAGCCGACGGCGCGCAGCGTCTACACGGGCGCCATCGGCTACCTTGGGTTCGACGGCTCCATCGACCTGAACATCGCCATCCGCACCATCTTGATCAGACACGGGGTTGCCTATTTCCAGGCAGGAGGAGGCATAGTCGCCGACTCAGACCCGGAGATGGAGTATCAGGAGACGCTGCACAAGGCGAGGGCGTTGCGCGACGTGCTGATTGGCGTCGGACTGTCCGATACAGATGGGGTGAGGCGTTATGCGGTGGATATATCTCAACGGTGAGCTAGTACAGCAGGAGACGGCTACGGTCTCAGCGCTGGATCGCGGTTTGCTGTACGGGTATGGCGTATTTGAGACGATGCGCTCCTACGACGGTCGCGTGTTCCGTCTGGAGCAGCACTACCAGCGTCTGTGCCGAGGCGCTGAACGAGTAGGCCTGGAGGTGCCCTTCTCGCTGGCCGACCTGGTTGCGGCCGCCAAAGGGGTGCTCCAACGTAACGACCTTGAGGACGCCCGCGTGCGGTTGACGCTGACCGCCGGCGCTGAGGGGGCGGCCGGCAGCGTTATCCTGCTGGCGCGGGAGGTGAAGGAGTACCCGAGGCAGCTCTACAGGCGGGGGATGTCGGCCCTCGTCATATCTACGCGCCGTAACGAGACGTCCCCCCTCAGCGGGGTTAAATCGCTCAACTACCTCGATAACCTGCTGGCAAGGGAGGACGCACGCCGGCAGGGCGCGGACGAGGCGATCCTGCTGAACACGCGCGGTCTTGTCGCCGAAGGGAGCGCCAGCAACGTATTCCTGGTGCTGGACGGTCGTCTTGTCACCCCCAACCTTTCGTCAGGCTGCCTGGCGGGTATCACTCGGCAAGCGGTGCTGGAGCTGGCGACCGCAGCCGGGGTGGAGGCCGTTGAGACGGAGGTGGAGCTGTCCGCCTTTGCGGTCGCCTCGGAAGCCTTTCTCACCGGCTCCGTCATGGAGGTGATGCCTTTGACTCGGCTCGACAACGGGCCGGTCGGCTCCGGCCGTCCGGGGCCGGTTACCGGGCGGCTGCATCGTCTCTACCAGGAGATGGTGGCTCGCGAAACCTCCGCCGCACCGGCCACTTAGGGGCAAAACTCCGCCCTGGTTGGCCGAAACGCGTTGCCGACGCCCTCGGCAGGGTTCTATAATGGCCGCAACCCCTGATCCCGCCCTGCCGATGCCTTCTAATAACGAATCGCTCACTCAGATAGAATCGCAGGCGCTTAGCGAGCTGGATGCCGTCGCTAACGACGACGCGTTGGAACGCTGGCGTGTCGTCTACTTGGGCCGACGTGGGCGCCTGACTCTGGTCCTGCGCGGTTTGGCCGACCTGCCGATAGAGGAGCGCAGGCGTGTGGGCGCCAGGGCTAACCAGCTGAAGCAGCAGCTGGAGGCTTCCGTCGAGGGCAAGAGGGCGGGCCTCGCTCAGTCCGCAGGCGAGGCGCTTAACGCCGAGCGGATAGACGTCACCCTACCCGGTCCGCCTCTTCCCAGCGGTCGCCTTCACCCTACGACACAGACCCTGCGGGATGTGCTGGGCTGCTTCGTCTCCATGGGCTTCCAGGTGGTGGAAGGCCCGGAGATCGAATGGGACCACTATAACTTCGAGGCGCTTCGTATTCCCCGCGATCACCCGGCCCGCGATATGTGGGACACGCTGTGGATCGACTACGAGAAGGACGGCGAGCGACCGATGCTATTCCGTACCCACACCTCGCCCAACCAGATACGTGTGATGGAGCAGATGCCGGAGCCGCCCGTCCGTGTTGTCGTCCCGGGCAAGGTGTACCGCTACGAAGCGACCGATCCAACTCACGAGTGGATGCACACTCAGGTGGAGGGGTTGGCCGTGGACGAGGGGATAAGCCTGGCCGACCTGAAAGGTACGCTGGCGGACTTCGCCCGCCGCATCTTCGGCCCCGATCGCAAGGTCGCCTTTCGCTGTGACTACTTCCCGTTCGTTGAGCCGGGGATGGAGTTGAGCATTGACTGCTTCTTGTGCGGCGGAGAGGGGTGCCGCACCTGCTCCCACAGCGGCTGGATTGAGATCCTGGGCGCTGGAATGGTGCACCCGGAGATCCTTGACTCTGTCGGCTACGACTCCGAGCGGTACACAGGTTTCGCTTTCGGCATGGGCATTGAGCGCATCGCCATGCTGCGGCATGGTATCGAGGACATCCGCCTCTTTTATTCGAACGACCTGCGCTTCTTGAGACAGTTCTGAGGAAGAGCAATGCGTGTACCGCTAAAGTGGCTCTCCGAATACGTTGACCTGACGTTTGACCCCAAGCAACTGGCGGACAGGCTGACTATGGCAGGCGCGGAGGTGAGTCAGATCATCACCACCGCCGGCGACTGGGACGACATCTCCGTTGGCGAGGTGGTTGACGTCTCCCGGCACCCCAACGCGGACCGG
>JADFKX010000011.1 GCA_022564695.1 Chloroflexota bacterium
GACCCCAGACGCCGCCGCCACGGCTGCCGCCCTTCAGGCCGTCGATGAAGCCGCCCCAGGCGGCCTCCGCCGAGGCAGCCCGCGACAGGCCTTTGATCCTGTCCTCAATGATGTCCCGAACGCGGCCATCCTCGCCGGCGTCCAGCCAGAAGCCGTGCTCGTCCTCGCAGGTGTCGAGTTCCAGGTCGTAGGCGCGGTAGTTGAAGGCGGTCATACGCTTGCCGCACTTGGGGCAGTTCAGCTCGCTCTTGATCTTGGCGAACTGGATGGTGGCGCGGCGCTCCTCTTCCGTGGAGGGGACTGTCGACTCAAGCTCGTCGAGCTCGTGGTGGTCAAGCCAGCGGCCGTTGCAGGTGGGGCAGTGGTCCACCTCGATGCCGTGGTGGTGCTCGATGACGAGGTCGGCGCTGTCGCGGGGACAGTTCATAGCGGTGGCCTCCGTTTCTGTAGGAGATATGCGTCTAGGGTAGCACAGGGATGGGTGAGTTACAGCAGGTGGGCGGTGAGCAGCAATCAGGTGGTTCGTCGTCCCAGCGCGGCGTTCAGGGAGCCGGAGCGGTAGCCCGCCAGGTCCAGCGTGACGTACAGGTAGCCCAGCGCCTTCAGCTGCTCCACCACCTCGGCGCGGCGGGCGATGAGCAGCTCCAGCCCCGCCTCGTCCGTCTCGATGCGGGCGACGTCCTCGTGGTGGCGGACGCGGAGCTGTCGCAGGCCGAGGGAGCGCAGGTAGGCCTCCGCGTCGCCGATGCGGCCCAGCGCCTCTACGGTCACGGGCGTGCCGTAGGGGATGCGGGAGGAGAGGCAGGCCATGGCGGGCTTGTCCCAGGTGGGCAGACCCCGCTCCCGCGAGAGGGCGCGGATGTCGTCCTTGGTGAGGCCGGCCTCCACCAGCGGGCTGCGGACGCCGTGCTGGGCGGCGGCGCGGCGGCCGGGGCGAAAGTCGCCGGTATCGTCCAGGTTGCAGCCGTCGACGACGTGATCGAAGCCGCGCTCTCGCGCTATCCCTATGAGGCGGCCGTAGAGCTCGTCCTTGCAGTGGAAGCAGCGGTCGGGGCTGTTGGCGACGTAGTTGGGGTCGTCCATCTCCTGCGTGTCGATGAGCTCGTGGGCGATGCCGAAGCTCAGGGCCATCTCCTTCGCCTCCTGCACCTCGGACTGCGGGATGGAGGGGGAGACGCCGGTTATCGCCAGGGCGCGGTCGCTAAGGACGTCGCTGGCCACGGCGGCGACGAAGGTGGAGTCGACGCCGCCGGAGTAGGCGACGATGACGGAGCCCATCTCCGCGATGATGCCCTTCAGCGTCTGGAGCTTTTCGAGGGCGGCGTCAGTCATAACACCTCATGCTAGCACAGAAAGTGTTCAGTTAGGCCTGTCGCCTGGTGACGGGCTAGGGGGTGATGGCGATCTTGAGGACGCCGTCCGTCTTGGCGCGGAACAGGTCGTAGGCCTTGGGCATGTCGGCGAGCTTCATGTGGTGGGTGAACAGGGGCGTCAGGTCGACGTCACTATTCTGTAGCAGGCCCAGAAGGTGCTCCAACCGTTCGCTGCCAGAGGGGCAGAGGGTGGTGACGATGCGGCGGTGCAGGAAGGATGGGGAGAGGGTGGGCATGCTCACCTGGGGCGTGAGGCCGTACACGCCGATGGAGGACACCGTGCCGCCGCGACGGACGACACGAGTGCAGCTCTCGAAGGTGGGCTGAGTGCCTACGGCCTCAACGGCGACGTCCACACCCACGTTGTTGGTGAGCGACATGATCTCGATGACTGCGTCCTTCTCCTTAACGTTGATGACTACGTTTGCGCCGAACTTCTTGGACATCTCCAGGCGCTCAGGGACGGCGTCCACGGCGATGATGAGGCCGCAGCCGCGGGCGCGAGCACCGGCGGTGGCGCAGAGGCCGAGGGGGCCCTGGGCGAAGATGGCGACGGAATCGCCGAAGCCCGCTCCGGCGCGCTCGATGGCGCCGAAGCCAGTAGACATAATGTCTGTGGCGAAGAGGGCGGCTTCGTCGGAGACGCTTTCGGGGACTTTGGCGGCGTTGATGTCTGCGAAGGGGACGGCGTAGTACTCCGCCTGGCAACCGAAGAGTACGTGACCGCCGCCGCTGCACATGCTATGGTCTACGGTCATGCACTCATGGCACTTGCCGCAGCCGACGAGGCAGGAGGCGATGACGCGGTCGCCGGGCTGAAATCGGGTGACGCCGGCGCCGACGGCGTGGACGGTGCCCACGGCCTCGTGGCCCATGGGAAAGCCTTCCGGCCTGCCGACGCCAGGGGCGAGTCCTTCCAGCACCTGGTTGGGGAATTCGTCCACAAAATGCATGTCCGATCCACAGACGGTGGCCAGGGTTGTTTTGAGTACGATCTCACCTTCGCCGGGCTCGGGGATGGGTATGTCCATCATCTCTACTTTGCCATTCTCAGTCTTGATGCATGCTTGCACGGGGGCGACCTCCTCACGATACGTCTTGGCCCGCCAATGACAGCACAGGGGGCAGTTGTACGTCAAGGGGAGCGGCCTCTCGTTGACCGCGGCGAGGCGTTGGGCTAATCTGAAGCCTGGCGCAAGGAGAAGATGATGGTACAGAAGACGAAGGTAGAGTTGAAGGTTAGCCCGCGTGAGGTGCTGGGCAAGAAGGTGAAGGCGCTGCGGCGTGGGGGCGTGATCCCCGCCAACGTATACGGACACGCCCTGGAGTCGGTCGCCATCCAGATCTCGAAGGACGACCTGGCTCATCTCCTGCACAGCGCCGGCCGGAACGAGATCGTCTATCTGCGCCTGGACGGCGAGGAGACCCGGCCTACGTTCCTGCGCCAGATCCAGCGCAACCCCGTGACGGACGCCATCCTGCATGTGGACTTTTATCAGATATCGCTCAAGGAGAAGGTGCGGATGGAGGTGCGTCTGGTGACGGTGGGGACCGCCCCCGCTGAGCAGACTCACGGAGGTACCCTTCTGCACAGCCTGGACCGGATCGCGGTGGAGGGGCTTCCTACGGAGATACCGTCCGTCATTGAGGTGGATGTGTCCGGCCTGGACGAGATTGACGCAGCGATCCACGTGCGCGAGCTTAGCGTGCCCGACGAGATAACCGTTCTCAGTGACCCCGAGCAGGTGGTGGCCAAGGTAGCGCCGCCGCAGGTGGAGAAAGAGCCTGAAGAAGAGGAGGTCGAGGTTCCCGAGGGCGAGGTTCCCGAGGAGGGTGCGGCCGAGGGCGAGGAGGGCGAGGAGCCTGCCGCCGAAGGCGGCAAGGAGGGCAAAGGCTAGATATTCGGGCTACGAACCCGATGGGGAGGGCGTTCCGCTCTCCCCATTTTCATTACCCGTCCAGCCTGCGGCCGATGAACTCCCGCATCCCCCTCAGGAACTCACTCGCGGTCAGCCTGCGCCGCCCCTCTCGTTGGGTCGCCAGCACAGCCAGCACTCCCTTCCCCGTGGCCACGCCGAACGCGCCCCGGTCGGCAGCGGGCGGAAGTCCAGCCTGCTGCTCCGCGCTCAGCGCCACCACCGTGCCCGGAGCGGCTCCACCGTCCGCCAAGGGCCAGGCCTCCCATATGTGCAGCAGCTTGCCGTCGAGCGTCGTATAGGCGCCCGGCCAGGGGTTGTAGGCACGCACGCGCCGCCAGATCTCGTCCGCGGCCAGGGACCAGTCGATGGCGCCGTGCTCTTTCTTGAGGAGCGGTGCTTTCGTAGCCAACGAATGGTCCTGAGGTTGCGGCTCGATCTCGTCGCGTAGCCAGCGGGGCAGCGTGTCCGCGACGAGGTCTGCGGCGACGTGGGAGAGTTTCTCCATCAACGTTCCCGCGGTGTCTGAGTCGTCGATGGGAAGGCGGCGCTGGGCCAGTATGGGTCCGCTGTCCATGCCAGGGTCCATTAGGATGATGGTGATGCCGGTTTCATGGTCGCCGGCCAGGATGGCGGCGGGGGCTGGGGAGGCGCCGCGATGCCGGGGCAGGAGGGAGGGGTGGACGTTGAGAACGCCCTTGCTCGGTATCTCCAGAACCTCCTGACGCAGAATCTGACCGAAGGCCACGCCAACTGCGGCCTCGGGGTGAAGAGAGGCCAGTTCGGCCAGCGTTGATGGGTCGCGCAGACTGTCCGGCTGGTGGACAGGCAGGCCTATCTCCAGGGCGGCGGTCTTTACGGGTGGCGGAGTTGAGTGACGGCCGCGTCCAGCCGGTCTGTCCGGTTGCGTGTAGACCGCCTTGATATCGAACCCATCGTCGACGAGCCGACGCAGGGAGGGGACGGCGAAAGAGGGCGTGCCCAGAAAAACGATGGCCATGATGGTTCGCCCGCCGATTCTAGCACGGGCCGCTTCCGTAACGCGATGCAGGGCTCCCGCGTTATAACTGTCGGTGTTTGTAAGAAGAGTAGGTGTTCGTCTATGGTGGCCGCTCGGGGCGTTACTGGCGGTCGTAGCGATTTCTGTCGCGTTGGCCTGCAACGGCGATGGTGAGGAGGAACCGACCATTGTCATCAGCTTCACCACCCCGACTGTGGTTCCCACCACCACGCCGACCCCTACACCTACGCCGAGCCCCACCCCTTCCCCTACCCCAACGCCGACGCCAAACCCCGATGTGTGCGGTGTCAACCCGGACCCTGCTCCTGCCAGCATCCTCCAGGTTCAGGAGCCCCAGCCTGGAGAGAAGGTGCGACCGTCATTTCACCTCCGCGGCTGGGGATCCACGGAGGGCTTCCAGCAGATCGGGGTTGGGGTGGCGGTGATCAACGCCGCTGGGGATATTGTGCTGGTGCTGGACCCCGTGCCCGCTCAGCCACGGGCTTTTCGCGCACTGCCATCGGGGCTGGAGAACACGGAGTTCTCGAGCCCGTTCGGAGTGGACGTTCAGATCGCGAACCTTTCGGGTCCGACGTCATTCTGCCTGTGGGTCTTCCTGGACACGGACGCGGAAGGCAGTCCCAAGGGTGTGGTCCAGGTGCCGGTTCTGGTTGCTCCCTAGCCGCTACGCACCAACACCGGCTCGCCGATGTCGACGGCCAGTTCAGCGGCGGCGCTGCTTCCAGTCAGCGCTATCTCCAGGAAGCCGGAGCTGCCTGCCAGCGCCGTTAGGCCAGGCTTCTCCGCATAGCTGCGCTGGAGGCCCTCGATCTGGCGCTCGCCTATCTCCACCGTGATCCGCCGCGATGCCAGATCCTCTCTGCGCACGTTGGTGACAAGGTTGCCGAAGAGGTCGATGTGGACGACTCGGCCGCTCAGGGCGCCGTCGGGCCGCCTCCGTGCGCGGAATGGGGGCAGGGCGAATACTTCACTCACGACATCGCCCAGGTCTGACAGCGGCAGGCCCAGCGACAGATGAGCTGCCGCTGGGGCGAAGATGTCGCGACCGTGGAACGTATCGCTGACGGGTTGCCTGTGGTAGCGAGGGTTGTTCAGGGCCACGCCCAGAACGTCTTCTGGCAGGGGGACACGCGCACCGGCTTCGTCGGCGTGGCTGCGGGTGTCTTCGGGCAGGGCGGCGGAGAGTAGGCCGTTGTCCGGCCCAAGGAAGCTTCCGCTGGGCGTTCGCAGGGCGATGGCGCGTCGCCCCGTGCCCACCTCCGGGTCCACCACGGCCAGATGGATGGCGCTGGGCGGGAAATACGGGCACGCCGCCTCCAGCAGGAAGGCTCCCTGCTCTACGCGCTGGGGCCTCACTGCGTGGCTCAGGTCTACGATTATCGCCTCCGGGTTGAGTGAGAGGATGACGCCTTTCATGGAGGCGACGTATGGGTCGGCGAGGCCGAAATCGGTAGTAAGGGTGATGATGGACTGTGGTGGCACGGCTGCGCGCTAGTCGTCGAGCAGGTCGGGGCTTTCGTTCGTCGACCACTGGGTGGCGTTGGCGAAGCGCGAGGACGTCTGGAACAGAGTGCCCAGCTCTATGTTCTGGACCTCCTCGGCTACGAAGTAGGTAAAGGCCGGATAGTAGAGAAGCACGCTGGGCACGTCCTCAAAGAATATCTGCTGGAAGGTGAGGTACAGCGCCTGGCGTTTATCCAGGTCTATCGTCTGGCGCGCCTCTTCAATTATACGGTCGGCATCCTCGTTCTGGTAGCTGGCGAGGTTGGTGCCGTCGGGCTCAACCTGGGAGCTATGCCAGGCGGGATAAGGGTCGGGGTCGGGGCCTGGGTCCCAGCCGAAGATGGCTGCCTGGTACTGGTGGGGGACGAGGAACTCTCGCACAAGGTCGGTGGAGGTTTGAGGGGTGACGGCGACTTGAATGCCCACTTCCGCCAACTGGTTGGCGACCATTTGAGCGATGGCGATGCGCAGGGGGTCCTGGTCAGTCATGAGGGAGATGCGCATCTCCTTCCCGTCCTTCTGCCGGACGCCGTCATCGGTCATCTCCCAACCGGCTTCCTCGAGAAGTTCTCTGGCCGCATCCTGGTCGTGCGGGCGGGGCTCCAGCTGTGGGTTATAGGCCCAGGTGCCCGGGACTATCGGGGAGTCGGCACGGACCGCCCGACCGCCCAATAGTTCACTGATGATGTCGTCTATATCAACGCTCAGAGCCACGGCTTCGCGGAGAGTCTTATCGTCAAAAGGGGGCTGGCTGTTGTTGAGGAACAGCACGGCGTAGGCGGATCGGTTGGTGGTGTAGGCTCGCAGGCTCTGGCTGGAAGTGAGAAGGTTGAAGTCTTCCTGGCTGGCGCTGGGCCCCAACAGGAGTCCCTGTACTTCGCCGCGGCTGAGCGCGGCCGCGGCCGTTGAGGGGTTGGGGAAGAAGCGAAACTCGATCTCGTCTATGGCCGGCCGTTCGCCGTAGTAGGTAGGGTTGGCCCGCAGGATAGCCTTGGCCTGATCCAGTTGGGCGAGCCGAAACGGCCCAGTCCCCGCCGGCGCCTGGTTGAATGGGCTATCGGAAATAGTGGCGGCGGAGGTGCCTTCCAGGATGTGCTTAGGCAGGAGGCCGATGGTGGTGAAGGAGAGGAACGGTGCGAACGGCGCGGACAGTTCGCAGATGAGGGTGAATTCGTCAGGGGCGTTGCAGGAGACCTGGCGCCAGAGTTGCCCTAACCTGGAGTCGCTGGGCAGGTCTGGGTCGGCGAGGAGTTCGTAGGTGAAGAGCGCGTCCTCGGCGGTGAAGGCGGCGCCGGTATGCCAGCTTACATCTCGGCGCAGCTTGAAGGTGTAGTTGAGGCCGTCCGGGCTGATCTCCCAGGACTGGGCTAAGTCTGGGAGGATCTGGCCCTCGGGGCCGAGGCGTGTGAGGCCTGAGAACACCAGCGACGCGAGATCAGCGTCCGTATCGTTGAGGGGTGCGAAGAGAGGGTTTACGCGAGCGGGGGAGCCGACGATCGCCTCAACGTATCGCTGCTCGCGCTGCTCCTCAGGGGAGGAGCCCAGGGGGTTGGCGAGGATGAAGCCGAGGGTTGCTATGGCGATGACACCCAGCAAGAGGACGGTCAGAAGGGGCCATTGCGGGTGTGGGATGCGTTGTTGGCTCATGGGGCGAGCGCGGTGGGACGGCTATCGGGACGCCACTACGCTTACGGCGGCGACGGTCAAGAAGATGATCACCAGAACGATGGTCATCTGGAAGAGGGTCTTCTCGAGACCGCGGCGGGTGCGCACGAACGAGCCGCTCTGCAGGCCGCCTATCCCTTCGCCTTTCACCTGGAGCAGGATAATGGCGATAAGGGATACGGAGATAAGGATCATCGCGAGGGCGAGGAAGTCTGTCAGGTCCATTTGCTGCTCTTACCTACTAAGTTGTGCTATTTCTCTAAAGCGCCGACCAGCTTCTTGTCAGCCTCCGGAACCGCCACCTGCGGCTGGTTACGATTGTAATAGATACGCATCATCGTCTGGGCGAGTTTCCTGGAGTCGTGGTGGTAGCGGTTACTTTCGCTGACCACGTCTGCCTTGACTAATCGTATTCCATTTTCCAGTAGAGAGTCTACTGTTACCGGCTGGGAAAGGTCGGCGTTGGGGAGTGTACCTTTGAGGTTATTGTTGGCCACTACCCAGCTCAGAAGGTGGCCGCCGACGTGCTCCTCGATAGCCTCGACGTGCTGGGCGAGGCTGAAGCCGTCGGTCTCGCCGGGCTGGGTGGCGACGTTGCAGATGTACGCCTTGACAGCGGGCGAGGCGGCGAACGCGCGGCGGATGCCTTTGACGAGCAGGTTGGGGAGGATACTGGTATAGAGGCTGCCGGGCCCCAGAATGATCATGTCTGCGTCCAGGATGGCGCGTACGGCCTCGGGGTGGGCGGGGGAGTCCTCCGGCTGGAGGTAGACCTCTTTGATCCGGCCTTTCGCTTTCGTGTCGCTAATGCTGGACTCGCCCTCGATGGTTTGCGCATCATCCATCTTGGCGCAGAGGGTGACGTTGGCGAGTGTGGAGGGGATGATCTGGCCGCGTACGGCGAGGACGCGGCTGGTTTGACGGATAGCGTCCTCGAAGTTGCCGACCACGCCCGACATCGCCACGATGAACAGGTTTCCGAAGGAGTGCCCGGCCAGTCCGGAGCCGTTCGAGAAGCGGTACTGGAACAGGCTTGTCATCAGCGGTTCGGCGTCCGCGAGGGCGGCGATGCAGTTGCGCACGTCGCCTGGGGGCAGCGTTCCCAGTTCGCGACGGAGGCGGCCGGAGCTGCCGCCGTCATCCGCCACGGTGACTACGGCGGTGAGGTTGGTAGTGTATGTCTTGAGGCCTCGCAGAAGGGTGGCCAGCCCGGTGCCGCCGCCGATAGCCACGATCTTGGGGCCGCGACGCAGCGCCCGGTGGTTGTAGATCATATTCACGATGCTCTCGTTGCCGTTGCGGGTGGGCATTACTGCCGAGACGATGGAGTTGTTGAGCTTCCAGAAGGCGTAGACGATCAGCCCGGCAGCGGAAATCATGAACGTCACACCCCTGATGTAGCGGGGGATGAACTGGAAGGTCAGGTAGTAGACGAATCCGGGGAAGGTGAATCCGGAGATGTAGGCCTCGCGCATGATGTAGGCGAGGCCGAAGGTCATAATGGCGACGCCGATGATCATCAGGGCAAGCCATCGCTTGATGTGCATGCCGGGATAGAACCACTTGAGGAAATCAGCGTCGAGTAGGCGTCTCATAGTCCTATACTGTTAACGTCGGTAAGCAGGAAATGTTTACGGGTTGTCACTCAGTTTTCCCTTCAGCATCTGGTTTACCATTTCCGGGTTGGCGCGGCCACGCGTCTCTCGCATGACCTGGCCGACCAGGAACTTGATCGCTTCTTCTTTGCCGCCGCGGTAGTCGTCGGCGGCCTTGGCGTTGTTCTCCAGGACGCGCTCAACGGCGGCGGCGATCTCGTCGCTAGCGGTTATCTGGACGAGGCCGGCCCCCTCTACGATCTGTTCGGGGTCGCGACCGGTCTCAAACATCTCCTGGAAGACGTCCTTAGCGGTCTTGCCGCTGATGGTGCCGTCCTCCTGGAGGTCGATGAGCTGTGACAGGCCCTTGGGAGTGATCTTAGCCTCGCTGACCACTATGTTGTGGGCGTTGAGCAGGCCGGCCAGTTCGCCGTTGATCCAGTTGGCGGCGGCCTTAGCCCGCTTCTGGCGCTTCGCTTCCGGAGCGAGGGCCACCGCAGCCTCGAAATAGTCCGCCTTGGCGGGCGTCTCGATGAGCAGAGACACGTCGTACTCAGACAGTCCATACTCTGAGAGGAAGCGGGCGCGCTTGGTGCCTGGGAGCTCCGGCATCTTGGCGCGGATCTTTTCCAGCCACTCGCGGTCGACCACGATAGGCGGCAGGTCGGGCTCCGGGAAGTAGCGGTAGTCGTTGGCGTACTCCTTGCTTCGCTGGGATACGGTCACCCCTTGGTCGTCTACCCAGCCGCGCGTCTCCTGAGGTATGCGGCCGCCATTGTCCAGTATCTCCCGCTGTCGTTCCACCTCATGGTTCAGGGCGCGGTAGACGGAGCGGAAGCTGTTCATGTTCTTGACCTCTACCTTGCTGCCAAGCTCGCTGGCGCCCATAGGGCGGAGGGAGACGTTAGCGTCGCAGCGGAAGTTGCCCTCCTCCATGTTACCGGCGCAGACATCGAGGTAGCGAAGGATCTGGCGCAGCTTCACGAGGTAGGCCCGCGCCTCGTCTGGGGAGTGCATGTCTGGTTCGCCGACGACCTCCATTAAGGGAACGCCGGAGCGGTTGACGTCAATCAGGCTGTACGTTTCGCCCGTGGGGCTCTTCACGTGAATCAGCTTGGCGGTGTCCTCCTCCAGATGGACGCGGGTGATGCCGAGCCGTCTGCGCTGACCGTCCAGCTCAATCTCCAGCCAGCCGCCTGTGCAGAGCGGCTGATCGAACTCGGATATCTGGTAGCCCTTCATCAGGTCCGGGTAGGGGTAGTTCTTGCGGTCGAATTTGGCCCGCTCCGGCACCTCGGAATTGAGGGCGAGCCCGGTCATGATGGTCATCTCCACCGCCCGCTTGTTGATGACGGGGAGGACGCCGGGCATGCCCAGGCAGGTGGGGCAGACGTGGGTGTTGGGCGACGAGTCGACGTAGGAGGCGGCACAAGGGCAGAACATCTTGCTGCGTGTAAGCAGCTGAGCGTGAACCTCAAGGCCAATGATCGTCTCGTACTGGACGGCGGTTGTGGTCATGGGGTCAGGGTGAGTATATCAGCGGCGCGGGCAGGTGGACAAGGCCACAGGCCGCCAACTCAGACAGGCTGGACAGGTTCCTGCGGAGCGCCTACAACGTGACTGAAATGGGGGGAGCAGATGGCTCATCGCCTGGACGATATGGGCTCACGTACAGAACAGCTACGAGTTCGACTTTAGCTGGGGCGGGCCGAGCTGGATACCGGCCGTAACCGGCTGACGGCGCTCACTTCTTGACCGCCCGCTGGCTAGATGGGAGAGCCGCCCGCGCCTCTTGCGGCCAGTCCGTGACGATGCCGTCCAGCCCCAACGCCAGTTTAGCCGCTATCGATTCCGTGTCGCGGCTCATGGAGTAGACTTTCAGCCCGCGCAGGTGGGCTTCGTCCACAAACGTGGCGGTTATGGCCTGCCAGTGGGCGGAGACGCCGCCTGCCCCGAAGCGGACGGCATCGTCCAGAAAGCGGCGAAGCCTGCCGGCCCACCTCACGCTCCGCAGCAGCGCGGTCTCGATGTCAGGGGCCTGCGCGGCCGTGTGACGCACGGCTTTACCGTGCATCGACCACAGGAGGGTGCGGCTCTGCAGTCGCTGCCGTCGCACCTCAGCCAGCGTAGCGGCAGCGGCCGAGGCGTGCTTGATCTCGATGGCTATGGTCAGACCGGGGGGCAGGGCCGCCAGCGCTTCGGACAGAGTGGGTATCCGCTCGGAGCCGCCCTTGAGGCGAAGGCGGCGCAGCAGGGAGTAGGGGAGGAGCCGCGCCGGCCAGTACAGCCCGGCGGTGCGCCAGAGGGTCTTGTCGTGCATCATGATCGGGACGCCGTCAAGCGTGCGCTGGACGTCGATCTCGACGCAATCGGCGCCCAGCTCAGCCGCCAGACGTATCCCCTGCAGGCTGTTTTCGGGGGCGTGCCGAGGGCAGGTGCGATGGGCGATGATGACGGCAGGCATGTCCGTAACATTGTACGGTGCAGGGCTGCCGCTATGGAATTGGTGGAGGGGTGGGATCGGTCCCACAGCCGTTTCCGCGAGATGGGGGATTGCCTGTTCCGTGTCTGTGCGCAATGGGAAACTTGCGTATCATGGCGGGAAGACCTATCGTGCTGAATATAGGAGCCGGCCGGATGAGGCGTGTGAAGGGAAGCGCCGCCGGTGGCTGGACTATCCCGCAGTTCGACGGCTAGTGCGGTAGCCCATGGCACTGACAAGCCATGGCCTGGATCATCGAGCGCCCGCTCGTGGGCGATTTGACGCGTTAGCACGGTAACTCTTCGCGGGCGCTCGTTCCAGAAGGGAGTAGTTGGTGTGAAATGCCTGATCTTGGCCGCGGGCGATGGTGGCCGCATGGCGCAGATATGCGACTCCAAGCCGCTTGCGTCCGTCGCCGGGCTGCCGCTCATTGAGAGGAGTATCGCGACCGCGCAGCAGGCGGGCATTACAGAGTTCTACGTGGTCACTGGCTACAAAGCTGAGCGCGTGGAGGCGTTCTTAGCGGATCTGAGCCGGCGTAGGCGTGTAAGAATCACCCCAATCAGGAATGAACGGTGGGAGCTGGGCAACGGGAGCTCTCTTCTCCAGGCGCGGGAACAGATTCGTGAGCCTTTCGTGCTGCTTATGGGCGATCACGTCTTCGACGATAGCATCCTCCGACAGCTTGTCCGCGAGCCTCTGCAGGAGGGAGAGGTGATCCTGGCGGCCGATTTTGGAGTGGAGAAGAACCATCTGGTTGACCTCAGTGATGTAACTAAGGTGTTGGCCGATGATCACCGGCTCATAGGTATCGGAAAAGAGATCGAAACGTACAACGCCTACGACACGGGGATCTTCCTCTGCTCTCCCGCGATATTCGCTGCCGTCGCGGAGAGCATAAGCGGGGGTGATGCGTCTGTCAGCGGCGCCATACGCTGTTTGGTGAGCAGGGGCAAGGCGAAGGTAGTGGATGTCCAGGGGCACTACTGGGTTGACGTTGATACGCCTCGTGACCTCCAGAAGGCAGAGACGCTTCTGTACGGGAGTCTCAGGAAGCCGAACGATGGGTTTATCTCCCGGGAGATAAACCGGAGAGTTTCCATCGGTATCTTCACGCCGTTGTTGCTTAAGCTATCCAGGCGCATTACAGCAAATCAGGTCTCGGTTTTGAGTTTCGCTGTCAGCCTGGCAGCCAGCCTGAGCTTCTTCCTTGCTCTTCCCCTGATAGGCGGGCTGCTCATTCAGACGGCCAGTATTCTGGATGGAAGTGACGGCGAGATAGCGCGGTTGAAGAAGCTGCAATCGCCGTTTGGGAACTTCTTTGATGCCGTGTTGGACCGTTATTCAGACGGCTTCATCCTGTTTGGAATGTTCTACTATGCGATGACCGCCACGGGGATTACGAATCTGTTTGGGCGGTACTCCACCCCGCTTGTCGTCGGCGCGTCGATGTTGGCGCTGGTCGGCACGCTAATGGTCAGCTACACGTCCGCGAAGTCGGTTGCAGATTTCGGCTATCAATATAGCGGCCGCTGGAGCGCAGCCGGGAGAGGGCGGGACGTACGGCTATTCATTCTCGCCGTCGGTGGAATCGGAGCGCTGATTCACCCGGTTTCCGTCTTTGTGGCGATCCTGGCGGTTGCCGTCCTGACGAGCGCGACAGTGTTGCGGCGTATCTGGATATCCTGGGACTACGAGCGGAGACGGGGTCCTCTGGTGGGCATCAGGCTGAAGGCGGTGATCTTCGATTTCGACGGCACGATCGCGGATACGATGCCCTTCCTATCGGGCCTGGCCGTCAATCTAATGACGGAAAATTATGCGATTTCGAATGAGGAGGCTGGCAGGAGGTATCTGGCAACAACCGGGATGGACTTCGGCAGTCAGGTTGAAGAGATCTTTCCGCAGCACCCCAGAAACCGGGACGTGGTCGCCACCATGGAGGCGAGCAAGAAGCGGGGGATTCTTGGGCATCCGTTGTTTGATGAGGTGTTTCCAACTCTGACGTTTTTCAAGGAGAGAAACATCAAGCGGTTCATCTGTAGCAGCACGCGGGAGGAGATGGTCCGGGAGTATACCGCGAAAACGGGGATCGATGACCTGCTTGATGGTTGTTTTGGTTACAGGCGCGGCTTCGCAAAGGGCCAGCAGATCGACTTCATTCTGCAGCACTACCGCCTGGACCCGAGTGAAGTCATTTTCGTAGGCGATTCGCTAATGGACTATGACTTCGTGAGAGACAAGGATGTACGGTTCATCGCGATCTGCCGGCTGTTCGAGGAGCAAGAGTTTCGAGGGCGGGGGCTGTTCACTGTTCGCGATTTGACTGCGCTCACACGGGAGTGGCAGCAGGCGGAGGATGTCATTCGATACGTAGACGGCGTTGACAGGGTTTAGGAGCAGCCCGTCCGACGAGAATGCGGTTCGGTTTCAGTGGTCAAGAAGACGGAGGTCTCCGGCCGCAAGCGATGTGCGGCGGCGGCGCCTACTTCCCCGGCGATGATGACGGCGGGCCTATCCGCCGCCACAGGCTACTTGTCGACCCGTTTCAGGAGCTCGGCGTACTGGCTGAGGTGGCGGATGCCCAGATACTGTTCCCGCACCCGCTGGCGGGCGTTCTGCCCTAGTTCCTCGGCGTAGGCTCTGTCCTCCAGAAGGCGGCGGAGGGCCGCTGCGAACGCCTCGGTGTCCGTGGGGTCGTCCAGCAGGAGGCCGTGGACTCCATCGGTGATCTGATCCTGGATGCCGCCCACGGCGCTGGCGACGATGGGCCGGGCCTTCCACATCGCCTCGGTGACTGTGAGGCCAAAGCCCTCGTGCAGGCTCTTCTGAACCACTATCGCCGCGTGCCGCTGCAGGGCGTTGACGATGGCGGCATTCTCGTCTATGTCTGCCATGGGAAGGCTGGCGAGGTGGACACGGTTTCGGTCTGAGTGGGATAGGCGGTGCCACGCCGCTATCACCTCATCCATGACGGCGGCCGCTTCAGGGTCATCGGCGACGGCGTGTACGTTGGGGCCGGCGAGGACGAGTTCCGCGCCTATGGGCGCGGCGCCGTCCACAAGCTGTGTGAAGCCATGCATTACGCCAACGGGATCCTTCAGCGGGTCCCATCGCGAGACCTGCACGATGAGGGGCGTATCCCAGGTGGGGGCTCGTCCCAGGCGGAGGATGTCGGCGTGACGCTCCACCCGGCCGGGCGAGCCGTCTTCCCGGAGGAACGTTGGTGATCCATCGCCTGGCGGCCCCTCGACCAGGCCAGTGTGAACGAGGATGGCGCGGACCGTGGCGTCATCCAGCTCCTGGTTCTTGGGCGAGAAGGCGTTGATGGAGGGTGGAATCACCATGCTGCGACCGTGGTCGCAGCACTGCGGTATGTACTGGTGCCGTGAGAAGACGTTGACCGCTACATCCTGTATGTAGGGAGCGAGGAAGTCCCATCCGCGCTCCACTTCTTCCCCGTTGGACTTGTCTCCTCCCACGTGGCAGCGCCAGACTACTATTGCGCCCGCCTTAATAAGTCGGGGAGCAAGGCCAGCGGTCTGCGGATCATGAAGGATCACGAAATCGCGAGGTTGAACGAGTCGCAGAAGTTCTTCCACGTTCGCCTTGAGGACTCGCTCGTAGACGGCGCGTTCCCGCTCGCCAAGCTCGCTCCCGTCACCGGCGGAGCCGTGGAGGGCGTGGTGGAGCCGCTTGGTGATGTGGAAGAACTCCGGTGTCCCGTTAATGACCAGCCATCGTGCGTCTATCCCCAGCGCTCGCACATAGGGCAGGACAGACCGAAGTATCTCGGCCACGCCACCGCCGGACGCGGTTGAGTTCACGTTCCAGAGGACGCGGCCAGCCAGCCTCTTACTTACAGCCTGGCCGAGGTTGTAGGCGTCGCGGATCTGGTTCTCTCCAAGGAGCGGAAGGAATCGATCAATCGAATGGGCGCCGATCGGTACTTCCAGAAGTCTGGTCATCTCGTTGGTTCTCATCTATATGACCGGAGATGGCGGATACTGAAGGTGCGCTCCGTCTGATTCATTGACGTTGCAACCGCATAGTGTGTTGCCTGCGAACGCAGATGAAGAATGGTGGAACGGGAAAATCATAAGGACAGGAAAGCGCTCCCGAGTCTGAAGTGCTCGCCTGACGTGAAAGGTAAGAGTTCGAGGCCGCCCATTCACATATACAACGCGACAGCTAATCGAACGGTTACTGTGGGCGTTCGGTGGAGGCGTTTTGGCGCGGCAGCCGCGGTTGTAGGTCGGGGGACGTGAGCCTATTTCAGATATAAAAATGGTGCCGGGGGTGGGGATCGAACCCACAAATCCCTTTCGGGACAACGGATTTTAAGTCCGTCGCGTTTACCATTTCGCCACCCCGGCGCAGGACTCTAGTCGATTTTAGCAGCTAACAGCTCGCCGCGGCCGATCGGTACGACTACGGCAGATAGATGGGGGTGGGACTCGCAGCGGTGGCGGAATTGGGACAGGTCCTCGGCGTGGGAGATGAGGTTGTCGGCCACTAGCAGGCCGCCTACGGGAAGCAGAGGCACGATCAGCTCCAGGAAACGGAGGTAGTCCTCCTTTTCGGCATCCAGGAAGACGAAATCGATAGGCTTGCGGCGGTCGCGCAGATAATCGAAGGCGTCGGCCTGAACGATGGTGGCCGCATCATCAACGCCGGCCTCGCGGAGGTTAGAGGTCGCCTGCTGGACTTTGACGGGGTCGATCTCCAGGGTGGTGACCGTGGCGTCCACGGATCTGGCGGCGGTGGCCAGCCAGATGGTGGAGTATCCGCCGGAGGTTCCGATCTCCAGGATGACACGGGGCCGTGTGGCCAGCACCAGGGTGTGCAGGAAGCGGCCCACGTCCGGCGTCACCTGGCGCAATCGCTCTCGGCGGGGGACGTTCTGCTCCCGCTCCAGGGCATCGTGGCGCTCGAGGTCATTGAGTACGGCGCGGGCCTTGGCATCGATCATAGGCGAGAGAGGGGCTCAGGCTTCGCGGCCTGAGCCCCTAAGATTTCGGTTGGAGGCGACGGTGGGAATCGAACCCACGATCAGGGTTTTGCAGACCCCTGCCTTAACCACTTGGCCACGTCGCCTCGCTTCTACTGGTGCCGAGGAGGGGATTTGAACCCCTACGCCCTTTCGGGCACCGCCCCCTCAAGACGGCGTGTCTACCTATTCCACCACCTCGGCGACCCCCTTTATATTACCGTTTTCGAGGTGCTTTGCAACAATGGGTTGGGCCGGGCCGCGGTTGACACCGTACGAAGCCAGTGACTAACATACCGTTCACCGGCGGCGGTTTCAACGGCGGGACGCCAGGTTTGTGAAGCATCCCTTAGTAGCTCTTCCTTGTTAGAGAAGAGGAGGCGGATTGTGGCGGAACAGCAGCAGCCTATCCCTGTCCCGGACAACTTTGGCTTTGAATGGGATACGCCGGAGGAGGCGACCCGGTTCTGGACGGTGGACCTCATGCACTGGCCCCATGGCGTCTCCCCACTGGCGGCGACGATGGATATGCCGGCTTTCGTGAGGGGCTTGATGAAGGCCGCCGATGAGCTCTGCATGCCCTTCACCCGGGTCGAATTCAAGTCCATCCGTGGATATATCTACCAGAGCTTCACGCCGTACTCTACGGACCCAACCGAGATGAATCAGCGGATGGTCGACATGCAGGCACAGATGGGGAAGCACATCCCCGGCCTGCTGGACCGGTGGTACAAGGAGTACGAGCCTGAGGTCCGCTCCATAAACGACGAAACGTTGAACGGAGACTACAGCAAGCTGGGCGACCGAGACCTGGCGGACTTGCTGCAGCTGCTGGTGGAGAAGCGCGAGCGCGAGGGGGAGCTGCACTTCCTGGCGGTGTTTCCGGCGATGGGCTCCGTCATGTTCTTCGAGCAGGTGTACACCAATCTGTTCGGCGAGCCGGCCGCGGACGAGCACCTGCTGCTCCTCCAGGGCTTCCCCAACAAGACGGTTGAGGTGGGCGTTGGGCTGTGGCAGCTGGCGATGGAGGCACGGCGCCGGCCTCAGGTGATGGCCCTTCTGGAGCGCGTAGCGCCTTCGGCGCTGCACGCCGCTCTCAAGGAGAGCGCGGATGGCAGGGCGTTCCACGGCGCTGTGGATGAGTTTCTCACCAAGTACGGCTGGCGCAGCAACGAGCTGGAGATGGCCTCACCGACCTGGAAAGAGGACCCGACTACCGTCTACAAGCTCATCCGCGAATACGCCTCTCGCGATGACTATAGCCCGGAGGACGAGTTCAAGTCTCTGGTCGCCGCCCGCGAGGCTCGCGAGCAGCTGCTGATGGATCGCCTCTCCGGGGCAGGTAAGCCTGTCGATCTGTTTCAGCAAGCGCTGACCGGCGCCCAGCAGTACCTGCCGATCCAGGAGGACCATAACTTCTGGATCGACCAGCAGGGTGTCGCCGTTCAGCGGGTGCCCGTCCTGGAGGCGGGCCGAAGGCTGAACGGCGCCGGACGCCTGGCGGATCCCGCGGATGTCTTCCTCCTGAAGTACGATGAGCTTCAGGATGCCCTGCGCGGCGGCAAAGGAGACCTTCCGGCGCAGGTGGCGGAGCGACGCCGTGAGCGCGAAGAGAACCGCGGGCTCAAGCCTCCGGACGCCCTCGGCACGCCGCTGCCTCCCGAAGTCGAAGAGAACCCGATGCTCACCAAGTTCTTCGGCGGTCAGCCCCCTGAGAGCCCCGACCCGCGCATCATCAACGGCAACGGTGCCTCCGCAGGGAGGATGACCGGCACGGCGCGGGTGATCCTTAGCCTGGACGAGAGCGACCGTCTGAGATCGGGGGAGATACTCGTGTGTCCGGCGACGATGCCGCCATGGACGCCGCTGTTTGGCATCGCTTCCGCCGTGGTGACGGATCACGGGGGTGTCCTTTCGCACACGGCGATCGTGGCGAGGGAGTATCAGATACCGGCCGTCGTCGGCACAAAGGTGGCGACCACCCTGATCAGGGACGGCCAGACGATCACCGTGGACGGTAGCGCCGGGACGGTGAAGCTGGAGGATTGATGGGAAGGGGCGGCGAGGGCCAACGCCCCAGCTACGTCCTCCTCCTCACTACGGTCTGTCTGGGCGGCGTCCTGGCGCCGCTCAACTCAACCATGCTGGCCGTGGCGCTGCCGGAGATCCGCAGCGCCTTTTCGGTGAGCCTCGCGGAGATCGGCTGGCTGGTCTCCGCCTACCTGATCGCGATGGCGGTGGCCCAGCCTCTGGGCGGCCGGCTGGGCGATCAGCTTGGCCGGGCGAGGGTGTTCAGGGCGGGGCTGGTCGCCTTCCTGGCGCTGTCGTTGGCGACGGCGCTGGCGCCCAGCTTCACCGTGCTCGTCCTCTTTCGCACCGGACAGGCGCTCGTCGGGGCGATGGTCATCCCGAACGGGATGGCGATGCTCAGGGAGTCCGTGCCGGTGAACAAGCTTGGCATGTCCATGGGGCTCGCGGGGTCGGCGATCTCCTTCTCAGCCGCCGCTGGGCCACTGCTGGGAGCCGGGCTGCTGCTGGCGGGATCCTGGCGGTTGCTGTTCCTGGTCAACGTGCCGCTGGTGGGGCTGGCGCTGGCCAGTCTGGCGCTGTTGAGCTACCCGGACACGGGGGCGCGTAAGAAGTTTGCGCTCGATTGGGTCGGCGCGATGGCGTTCGCAGCCCTGCTTGTGTCTGTGACCGTCTTGCTGAACTCTCTGAGTGGGGGGCAGAGCAGCTACCTGCTCGGGGCGGGCAGTATCGGCCTGCTGGCCTTTTCGGGCCTCTTCCTGCACCGGCAGCTCTCAAGCTCCACGCCCATCGCCGAATGGAAGCTGTTCCGCAACCGCTCTTACGCGGCAGCGACTACCTACATCATGCTCAATAACCTTGTGATGTACACCACGCTCCTCTCGATCCCGTTCTTCGTCAAGGAGGTGCAGAACAAGGGGGACGTGGCTACCGGCACGTTGCTAGCGGCGATGTCTCTGCTGATGGTGTTCGTTGCGCCTCTAAGCGGGCGCATATCGGATAGGCTGGGGCGACGGCTCCCTGCGGTCGCGGGCAGCCTCGTCGTGCTCGCTGCGGTGTTGTTGATCCTGGTGGGCCTAGACCGGAACGTATCGTACGGGTACCTGGCGGCGAGCCTGGCGGTATTGGGGTTGGGCGTGGGGCTAGGCTTCGGTGCGGCCAGCACGGCCGCCATCGAAGCGGCGCCCAGGGAGCTTGCCGGGGCGGCCGCGGGCACCAGTTCGATGATGCGTTACCTGGGCAGCATCATCGGAGTGGGGATACTGGGAGCAGTGCTGAGCAGCGGCGAGGCCGTACCCGGCGTGGGGCTGTTCCGTCTGATGTTCGCGATCCTGGCAGTGACGGCGGCGCTCGCCACTGTGGCCGCCGCCTTTATTCACCGCTTCCCGCCGGAGAGCCACGGTCCGCCGCCTAAGCCGGTCTCCGCCGGGCCCGACCTGCCTGCCGGTAGGCACGGCGCCACCGGCGTGCCGGTCTCCTATCCCAAGCCCTGAGGTATAGGACCGTCGTTAGGAGCGCGACCCCTTTCCGCCGTTCGGATCGGAGACGACTAACGACCGCAGCAGGGTGACGATCCGTTGACGCAGCGGTACGGGCGGCTTCCCACCGTTATCCGGGTAGTCGCCGCGTAGCACACGGGGGTACTCGGACGCTACCTCGGCGCCGAATAGCAGGATGATTGAGCTGATGTATATCCAGAACAAGAAGGAGGCCACCGCGCCGAGAGAGCCGTACACGACATCGTAGCTGCCGAAGTTCTCCAGGTAGAAAGTGAAGCCTATTTTCCCTACTTCAAACAGTACCGCGGCAACCAGGGCGCCCAGCCACACATCTTGCGGCCTGACCTTTGTTGCCGGCACCACCCAGTACATCACGGTGAAAGCGATGAACGATAGCCCAAAGGGGATCAGATAGGAGGCGGCGTCCCAGCCCAGGCCCGCACTCTCCGCGAACTCTCCCAGGACGGCGATGTCGCCGCTATAGGCCCGGACGGTGCGCAGGAAGGTGGTGGCGATCACCGAAGCGAGGAAGAAGAAGCCCATTCCCATGACCATCGTCAGGTCCAGGAGCTTCTGCTGTACGAAGGGCCGCTGATGCTCCAGGTCGTAGGCGGTGTTAATGGAGCGCCGGATGATCCCGAACATATTGCTGCCCGACCAGGCCATGCCGAGGAGGCCGAACGCACCCAGGGCGCCGCTGCCAACCCCGGCGACGCCCTGCACGGCCTCCGTCACATCGTCCCTTCCTTCGTCCTCTGTCAGAGGCAGCAAGTCCAGTACGCCATCGATAATCTCTTGCTGCAAGGCGCTGTTCTGGAGGAACAGGCCAAGGACGCCCACCAGGAATATCAACAGGGGGAAGAGGGAGAAGAGGACGTAGTAAGAGATGGCGGCCGCCATCTGAGTGCAGTTGTCGTCGAAGAACTCTTCCACCGAGCGGCGGGAGAGCAGGATGGCCGTCTTTAAGAGGCTGCGCATCGTCCCCCGCGACCAGGCCGCTGGAATCGATCTAGTGAGGTCACCATGTACGGAGGAATGATACCAGAACCCGTGGGGGCCAGGCTCCCAGCCGGTTGACGGCGTCCAGCCCCGTGTCTTGTAACACTCGACTCCCGAATCGCGCTAACTCAGGTGCTCAGGGCGAACTACGTTGTGGGCGCCGCCGCGATTGGGCGCCTGGGCGGTGCAGGTGTCAACGACAAAAGAAGAACCCCCCGGCGTGGATATTCGTGGTTGACGCCAACGGCCACGTCGAGGGGCTACCCTGGGGAGGGTAGTGCGTGATGCACCAAATGGTTAAACGCCTTCAGAGCCGCTTAGGTTATCGGCGTCGCCGATATCGTGTGCCTGGGCGGGGCGGCTGCCAACGAGGGGCGCTACCGCGACTCGAAGCTCCCAACCCTTTGGTCCGGCCACAGGCATACCCCAGATCTAGTTGACACGATTTGTCATCGGAATCTAGAATACTGGCACCATACGCATAGGCTTGGCAAAGGCTAAGGATTGGGAACGGCCTACGCAGCAACACAGGAGGCCATAGGTGCCGCTCGTATCTATGAAGGAAGCGGTCCGCATTCTAGGCGTCTCTCACGAGACGATTAGGAGGCGTATACGCAATGGTACGCTTCAGGGCCATAAGGTACCCACGCTTCGGGGCGAGGCATGGAGGGTGGAGGTGCCTGATGCCTCCCGCGAAGCTTCCTCAACTGCGGGCCCGCCATCCGGGCCGTCTCTCGGGGAGGCAGATGGGCTGAGGGCCCTGGTGACGACCTTGGAGCGGGAGCTAGACTCCCGCCGCCAGGAGGCCCAGCAGCTTCACCAGGAAATCCAACAACTGCACGTTCTCCTCCGACAAGCGCTGGATCTCGTGGCTGGCCCTCGCCGCGAGGCCATGCCTCACGAGGCGAAGGAGAGTGATCGCTCGGCACCGCGGAGAGTAGTACCGGCCTACAGACCGGCGCAGGAGGAGGGATCATTGCCGCCACTGGAGGAGGCGGATGAGTCGCGGCCACGGTGGTGGGCGCTTGGCGTCCAGATGGACTCCTCAGAGGAGACCCGACGGAAGTAAGGCGAAAAGCGAGGCCTACCGCGACACGCGACTGCGCAGGAGCTACGCTGAGTCAGGTACTTCGTGTGCCCGGGCGGGGTGGCTGTCAACGAGGTGGGAGCTTCTTAGGCGCTTTACCCGTTCTCCTTCGAGCCAGCTTGGATCAACACGAAGGACACCACGCAGGGCCTGTCGCTACGGTTGCGCCAAGCGTGCATGGTACCTCGCTGCACGACGCAGTCGCCAGGCTTCAGATGCACTTCGCTATCATCGAGTTCAAGCCAGATGTCGCCAGAGAGGACCACACCGAAGTCGATCGTCGGTGTCTTGTGCATGCCAAGCCGGGAGAGGTCGGCATGGGCCAGGAAGTCAGGTATCTTCTCGTTCAGCTCCGCGATCAGGTCATTGATATCGACATCGGAAGGCGCTGTCGCGTCTGGAGGGAACTCAACCACTCTCCAGTGGACACCACCGGGTGGCGGCACGAGGTTGGAGTTACGATCAAGATCGCCGCCGTCGGCTGGACTCTTTGGCGGTGACCCTAGATGCCATACATCGGTCTGCTTCAGGCGGCCGGCTAGCTCAAGCGTCACCGAGCGCGGTGGTGGGCCATCGCTTACGAAGGTTGACTTCCCCTCTGAGTCGATGCCTGTCACAACCCGCCTTACCTCCGAAGCGGCGTTAGTATCAGCCATTGTCCAACCTCCTTGTCCTGGTAGAGTGCGCCAGTCGGCCCTCGCTGCGATGCTGCGATTGTGCGCCTGGGCTGGGCGGCTGTCAACGTGGCGCTAACGGCCCGTTGAGCCGCGTCCCGGTCTCAACCACCAGGCCAAGCCCCCTAATGATATTGGTATCAGGTATGAGATAGGCGACAGATCGAAGGCGATGATGGCGATGCTGAGGCCGACGCGCACAGCGCTGAAGATGAACACCGCGGCGACCAGGAATCCCACT
>JADFKX010000132.1 GCA_022564695.1 Chloroflexota bacterium
CTATCTTCTTACTGCGATATCGTTATCGTCGCCGGGCCCTTGGCCCTGTAGGTCTGTCCGGCCACGACTAGATTGACGGGGATCTTGCGCTTCCCCCAGTAGACGGTCACGTCGGTGGCGCCGCTGATCGGCGCAACGAATGAACGCCAGCCGTTCGCGAGAGTGACGGTCACGGAGCCGTCGTCCGGTGTCGGGGAGGGTGTTGGAGTTGGGGTCGGCTCTGTGGTTGGCGTCGGTGTAGGCGTCGGCGTCGGTGTTGGCTCAGCCGTTGGAGTAGGGGTTGGTTCGGGCGTTGGCGTTGGGCCCGGCGCCGGCGCGCCGGCGCAGCGGTACCAATCGTTTGCGGCCCTTCCTTGCCACGTCGTGCAGAGAAACTCCTGTAGACCGCTAACCTCTGTGGCCAGGGGAATGTCCACATTGAACTGGTAGGGAGACTCTTCCCAGGCCTCCGGCGATGCCAATAGCTGCCGGTAATCCTCCGCGTAGATCTCCTTGGTCAGCCAGGCGTAGTTGCTGTCCAGACGCCGGTCGCTCAAGAGCCCCCTGGCCTCTAGATAGGGGTCCCAGGAGCTGCCCGCCAGCTCCCAGCGCCAATACCAGCCGTGGATGTGGCCGTATTCGTGCCCCATATTGCGGTTAGGCGCGACCACGAAGCTCTCCGCGACCAGCTTAATCCGAGAGCTGAACTGGCCCGAGCTACTGGCTGTGTAGCTGGCGTAGCCGCTGCCTGCATCCGCGTACTCGTCGATGGTTATGGTGAGGGTGGGCCCTATCTCGTCGAGATTGGCGGCGTTGGCCTTGAGAACCTGGTAAACGGCCTCCGCGCTGACCTGATTGGTGTACACCTCAATGGTGACGCCCTCCGGGGTGACCAGCACTTCGTAGGGCCCGGCTGCTTCAGTATCAGAGAGCAGTGGAAATCCGGCCCCTAGGGCGACGGCTGAGATCAAGCCGACCGTGACCATCACAGCGGCGACTCGCGCCCTTAGCCCCCTAATGTTCAGTAGTGAATACATAGATCGTCACTTTCTTTTCATAGACACAATGTAAAGAAGAGACGCTCTTACTTGACGCCCGTTACAGCCGGGCCAACTCGGTTGGGGCGTCCAAGATTGGCGAAAAAGGGTGAGGGAACCTGCCGTCCGCGTGCGACCCAGCACACGGCATCACTTCGAGACAGGGGTTGCCGGACTGCGTCACTGGCCGCAGGTCAAGTTCGGATGACAGCGAGTCGTGGCTTGGTGGGCCTATAGACGGATCGAGCCTGCACGGTAGCCTTCGTTATTGTCGACCGCCGGTTCGCGGGCCGGCCGCCCTCGGCGCGTTGCTCCCGTTTCGCTACGCCGCCAGCAGCCCCAGCAGGACCTCCTCGTCCAGCTCCGGCCCCACGACCGAGAGGACGGCGTTCTCCGGCACCAGCACGCGCCGAGCCACCCGCAGGACATCGTCCGCGCTGACCGACTCGATCCTCTCCGCCACCGTATCGATCGGCTCGATCATACCCGTCGTGATCAGCTGCTCGCCGGCCCGCTGTGCCAGCGCCATCGGTGTCTCCAGGCTGAGGCGGAAGCTGCCCACCGTGTAGTCGCGGGCCTTCGTCATCTCACCCTCCGGCACCTTCTCCTGGACAAGCTTGGCCAACTCGTCCTGAATCACGGTCACCGTCTCGTCCAGCTTCTCCGGGGAAACCCCGGCCGTCACCGTGAACGCCCCCGTGTCCTTGTGACGGCTCACCGATGACGACACGGAATAGGCGAGGCCGCGCCGCTCCCGCACCTCCTTGAACAGACGTGAGCTCATGCCGCGCCCCAATAACGAGTTCAGAACCTGGAGCACGTAGCGGTCCGGATCGTCGCGCGGCAGGGCGGGCATGCCCAGCGCCAGGTTGGTCTGGGAGATTTCGCGACTGTGGCAGATCGCGCGACGGGCAGGTATACTACCCTCCACCGGCGTAACGGCGGGGGCTCCCGGCCGCCGTCCATCCCCCAGATGGGTCTTCGCCAGGGCCGTAACCCTGTCCGGTGATGCGTTGCCGGCTACGCTGACCACAACGTTGCTCAGCCCGTACCAGGTATCCAGCCAGGACACGAAGTCCTCGCGCTGCAGCTTCTCCACAGTCTCCTCCGTGCCCGCTGTCGCCCAGCCCAGCGGCTGATCGCCGAACAGCGCCTGGCCCAGCAGCTCACCGCACCAGGCGCCCGGATGGTCCTTTGTACGGCGGATCTCCTGCTGCACCACTGACCGCTCGCGGTCGATCTCCTCCTGATCCAGGCGGGAGTGAGTTAACATGTCGGCCAGAACGTCTATCGCCAGCTCCAGACGGTCGAACGGGACGTGGTTCCAATAGCAGGTGATCTCCTTGGCGGTGTAGGCGTTCAGGACGCCGCCCGCTCCCTCGATCGCCTCCGCGATGTCGATCGCCGTGCGGCGCTTCTCCGTGCCCTTAAACACCATATGCTCCACGAAATGGGCCAGCCCCATCGTGCGCTCGTCCTCCCCGCGTGACCCGGCGCCAACGAACACACTCACGCTCACTGACTGCGCCGTGGACACCGGCGTGGTGACCACCCGCAGGCCGCTGTCCAGTTCGCTGATCTCCCAACTGATTGACATCGTACGCTGTCTCCCCCTATGGGCTAGCCCGTAATTCTCGCCCCCGCCAGCCGAAGCCGACGGATACATACTCCGGCGTGGGCTCGTAACTTGGCGACGTCACGACATCCCAGGCCTCCGGTTTGCGTTCAGTATATAGATAGGCGAGTCGGCGGTCACGCGGGCCCGTCCGGAGGCGCTCGGCCGGGCAAGGGCAACTAGTTCGTGATCATCAGCAGCGATGGCTATGGGGCAGTGTCGTAGGCGTCATACATGTCCGGCCAGGGCGGCTGGTTGGCTCACGGTGACCGGCTGCTGCCCCCGGAGGGGCAGCTTACGGCAATGTGTAGGTAACCTCCAGGTACGGTCGGAAATTCGGATCTGAATACTCACGGCTGTAGAACCAGTTGTCGTGGCCGCCGCCGGCTGAGTCGTTCATGATATACAGACCGTACTCTGCGTATGTTCCGGTGACCCACGCCTGTACGGCACTAGTTACGTCCCATTTCTTCCAACCGACTGCTCCGGTGGCGATTGTCCACTCTGCGGCCGTGTTATATGCGCCCGATTTCCATCCGTGAGAGCTCCAATTCACGGCGCCTTCGTTCCAATCCAAAGTCACTCGGTGAACGTTCAGAGGGTCGTCCGCTTTCTTCGCCGAATACATGTACAGATTGAGGCTTGCGTTAGTGATGCTGGCTCCGCTTGGAAGTTGATTCACCGCGCTGAAGCGTATCAGCGATGTCACGTTTTCGGGACCTCCATTGCGTGATCGCGTCCTGAAGTAGTCCTCGTTTCCCAGTTGAGAATCGGCATCTGAGACGTACGTATCACTTACAGGGACTAAGATGGCGATGTTGACGTCCGACGGAGGGGGCGTCGGCGTACTCCCCGGCGCTGGGGTGGGTGTGGAGCCTGGTGTGCCGCCGCCAGTAGGCGTTGGGGTGGGTGTGGAGCCGGGTGCGCCGTCGCCCGGTGTGCTGCCGCCGTCGCCGGAGCCCGTGCCGCTGTCGCCTGAGCCGCTGGTGCCGTCGCCTGAGCCGGTGCCGCCGCCGCCCGAGCCGGTGCCGTCGCCCGAGCCGCTGGTGCTGTCGCCCGAGCCGGTGCCGCCGCCTGAGCCGCTGGTGCTGTCGCCCGAGCCGCTGGTGCTGTCGCCTGTGCGATCGAGGACAAAGACGGGAACGATCTCAACTCCCGATATCTCCCGAAGGTATGCCTCATCTTGGCGCGCAACGTCGATGATGCCCTCGCCCAAGGGAGCCAGGGTCGTCCCGTCCGGATCGGCCGAATAGTCCGCTCGGATGAGCGAAGCCAGGTTAGCGTCTAGCCGCTCAACATCGGGTCGAGCCAGGGCAAGCGCCGATGCGACCCCCGCCAGGACTACTGATATCGCGATCAGGGATGCGATGAATGCTACTAGCGGGACCGCGGATCGCAACCCTAGGCCGTGACCTTGTGGCTGTCAAAGTCAGGGAGCTTGAAGCCCTGCAGCTCCGGCTCGCTGGCGCGACGGCGCTCCCATTCGGGTTGCACGGCCGCGAATGCCTCCACCACGCGCGGATCGAACAGGTTCCCCGCGTCCGACTGGAGTAAGGCCAGCCCCTCTTCCGGCGCCATGGGGCCACGGTACGGCCGCTCGCTCGTCACGGCGTCATACACATCCGATACGGCGGCGATGCGTGCCACTATTGAGACCAGATCGTCCCGCAGGCCGTGTGGATAGCCACTGCCGTTCAGACGTTCGTGATGGCTCTCGACGAACTCCAGTACCTCCTTCGCGACGTCCACAGGGTCAAGGATCGCCAGGCCGATCCGGGGGTGCTCCTCGATGACGCGGCGCTCCTCTGAGGTGAGTGCCCCTGGCTTCAGCAGGATGGCATCACGAATACCGATCTTGCCGATGTCGTGCAGGTAGCCTCCAATCTCCAGTTGGGCCAGCGTCTTCTCATCCAGCTGCAGGTGGCGGCCGATCATCATGGCAAGCTGGCCCACCCGCACAGAGTGGCCCATAGTATGGGGGTCTCTGGCGTCTATGGCGGAGGTCAACGCCTTAACCGTGGCCAGATGCTGGTGCTGTAGCTTGCTCGTCATCTCGTCGAACGATGAGGCGAGGGTGCCGATCTCGTCACCGGACACCACCTCGCTCCGGGCGGTCAGGTCACCGGACGCCACGAGGCGCGCGGTGCGAACGAGCCGCAGTAGCGGCTGCGTCAGGTGGTATGCCAGGTAGAGTCCGATCCCCAGTACGGCGGCCATCGCCACCCCGAAAAGCAGCGCTATCTGCGTACGGGTCGTGGCCGCTGCGCTGAACATGAACTCCGTTGGCAGCCCAACGGAATAGAGACCGACCGCCTGGTCCCTCACATCCAGCCTGCCGTAAACCAGGTCGTAGCCGCGCCCCCAGAGCGTTCGGTGCTCGCGGATCGTGGCCACTCCCAGAGTTGCGTCCTCCAGAACCCCCCCCCAACGTCTAGCCGCGCATCACCGCTGGCGTCATCCGGCCGGACGTAGGTTGATGCCAGCGGGTTGCCCGCGAAGTCATACACTGTGATGTCCCCCAGAGCCTCGGCCTTCGTCGCCGTCACGAACGAATCGAGGGGCGTTCCCACTAGGACAACGCCCACAACTTCGCCGTTGTCAGTTATGGGGCCTGCCGTGTAGAGGACGAACCCCTCGCTCGTCTCCACTATCTGCGCGTACTTGTCGCCCAATTCATCGACTTCGCCCTGCAGGGCTTTCTGGACAAGGGGCCAGGTCGCCGGGTCGTCTGCGTCACTGAGCTCCTGGTACAATAGCGCTTCTTCGTCGGCCAGCCACAGCGTCTTCAGCCGCCCACCTTGGCTGTCCAGGATCTCCAACCGTTCCACTGCGGCGTTGCCAGCGATGGGCCCCACGAGGCCTTCAATCTTTGCCTTGTCGCCCGCTCTGACGGCGTCCGGTATGCCTGCGGTGAAGGCCACGGCCCGCACGGTTTCTAGGTGCTCGCGTTCCTTGCGCACGACGGAGTCGGCGACGACCCTGCCTGCCTCGGTCAGCTGGTTTTCGAACCTCTCAGCCAGCGAACCGGTGACCACTTGGGTGGCCATATAGCTTCCGGCCACGGCCAGCACCACCGTAAGGAAGGCGTAGGGGAGGACGATCTTCCAGCGGATATGGTTCAGCGGCCACGTCATTAGCCGCAACAAGACTCCTGAGCCCGAAAATTGGGCTAACATACCACTTAT
>JADFKX010000133.1 GCA_022564695.1 Chloroflexota bacterium
TCGCCGTGCGGCGCTTCTCCGTGCCCTTGAACACCATATGCTCCAGGAAATGGGCCAGCCCCATCGTGCGCTCGTCCTCCCCGCGTGACCCCGCACCAACGAACACACTCACGCTCACTGACTGCGCCGTGGACACCGGCGTGGTGACCACCCGCAGGCCGCTGTCCAGCTCGCTGATCTCCCAACTGATTGACATCGTGTGCTGTCTCCCCCTGTGGGCTAACCAATAAACCTCGACTCCGCCAGACTACGCCGACGGATACATGCTCCGGAGTGGGTTCGTAACTTGGCGCAGTCGCGATCTCCCAGGCCTCCGAGTTTCGTTCAGTATAGCGATAGGCGAGTCGGCGGTCACGTGACCGTGACTTATCGACACAACATCTGCTAATGGATTTCCTCCTTTTCTCCTTTGAGCCTTCGTATTCGCTTGACACTTACCACTGGCAATCCTGTATCATTATCATCGGCTGAGGAGGCCTCCCAATAGGGCATAAATGGGAACCAAGTACATATTCGTAAGCGGCGGAGTTGTCAGCTCAGTTGGCAAGGGCATCACCACCGCCTCCATCGGCAGAATCCTCAAGTCCCGCGGCATCTCCGTCGTCGTCCAGAAACTGGATCCCTATCTCAACGTTGACCCCGGCACCATGTCCCCCTATCAGCATGGGGAGGTGTTCGTCACCACAGACGGCGCCGAGACGGACCTTGACCTCGGCCACTACGAGCGCTTCCTGGACCAGGACCTGACCAGGAGCAGCTCCGTCACCACCGGCCAGATATACCAGGCCGTAATAAACAAGGAGCGCCGCGGCGACTACCTGGGCCACACCATTCAGCCTATCCCCCACGTCACCAACGAGATCAAGGGACGCATCCGCGGCATCGGCCAAGAGTCCGGAGCCCAGGTGGTCATCGTCGAGGTCGGCGGCACCGTCGGCGACATCGAGAGCCAGCCGCATCTGGAAGCGATCCGCCAGATGCGCAACGAAGAAGGCCATCAGGACACGCTTTCCATCCACCTCACACTCCTCCCCTACATCAGCCCCACCGGCGAGCTAAAGACAAAGCCCACCCAGCACAGCGTCCGTGAGCTGCGCTCCATCGGAATCCAGCCGGACGTCATCGTCTGCCGCAGCGACTGGCCGGTGGCCGACGAGCTGAGGGAGAAGATATCGCTCTTCTGCGACGTTTCGGTCAACGCAGTTATCCCCCTCCTCACCATGCCGACCATCTACGAGGTGCCTCTCGTGCTGGAGGAGGCCGGCCTTGGCGATCTCATCGTGGACAAGCTGAATCTGCCCGCCGCCCCTCGTGACCTGGCAGACTGGCGTAAGTGGGTGGAGCAGCTAAAGAACCCCAGCGATCAGATGGAGATCGCGATCGTAGGCAAATACGTGGCGCTGCCGGACGCCTACCTCTCGGTGAAAGAATCGCTGATCCACGCCGGCGTGAAGCACCGGGTTGGCATCAACATACATTGGCTTCACTCCGAAGACATGGAGAATCCGGATATGGAAGAGGTGCTGGCGGGGATGGACGGTATCGTCGTCCCCGGCGGCTTCGGGGAGCGCGGCTTCGAGGGGAAGATCAAGGCCGCCCGCTACGCCCGCGAGAACGACGTGCCTTATCTTGGGCTCTGCCTGGGGCTTCAGGTGATGGTAGTGGAGTTCGCCCGTCACCTGTTCGGCACCGAGGATGCCAACTCCACAGAGTTCTACGCGGAGAGCCCCTACCCTGTCATCAGCCTGCTGCCCGAGCAGGAGGGGGTGCGGGAGAAGGGTGGCACCATGCGCCTCGGCGGCTACCCCTGTCGCCTCGTGGAGAACACCAAAGCGCGCGCTGCCTACGGCCAGGACGAAGTCATTGAGCGCCACCGTCACCGCTACGAGCTGAACAACGAGTTCCGCGCCCAGCTGCAGGAAGCTGGCTTGGTGGCCAGCGGTACCCTCCCCGACGACTCCCTGGTCGAGATATGTGAGCTGAGAGATCACCCCTGGATGGTGGGCTCTCAGTTCCACCCCGAGTTCCGGTCGCGTCCCAACCGTCCCCATCCCCTGTTCGATGGCTTCGTTGCTGCCGCCCTGAAGCGTGCCCGGGCGCGGCGTCTACCGCGTGGGCGCACCTCCCATTCCGCGACTGGCGCCTCGCGGCGATCTGCACGTTCCACCACAGCGCCTGCGTGATCGTAGACAACCTCTTCACCCTGTCCCACCTCCTCGCCGTCTTCTGGTACGTAATGGGGCTGGCCGCCGTGCAGTTTCCCCTCATCAGGGGCTGGCGCTTCGATGATCTGAAGCTAAAAAGCGTCGCCTTCGAGGAGGCGTCTCACTACCAGGGGCTGTTGCTGGTGCCGGGCATCATCGTCATGGGTGTGACTGGGGTTTTCATGTGGACGCAGATGGATTACAATCTAATCACCACCGGCTGGCTGGTGGCCCAGGAAACCCTGTATCTTGTGAGCCTCCTGGTTTGCCTGCCCTTGATAGGCCTGGGCCTGCGGAGAGCACGATTGGCTTCGCTGCAGGCGGAGAAAGCCGGCGGTATCACCCCTGAGCTCCAGGAAGCGCTCGCCGATAACGTCCCCATAGTTTTCAGCGGCATCGCGACGTTATTGGTGCCGGTTATGGCCTACCTGGCGGTATTCAAGCCGCTCTAAAGGAGAAGAGCAAGATATGACCTATTCGGACGAAAAAGGTGAGGTTATTCAACCTTTCTATCATCGCCCAATTAACGCCGGCAAGGTCTTGCGCGTCTTAAACGTATGATGTATTTTGATTTCGCCTCCCCATTGTTTAATCCGTGTCCCGTAATCATGCCTGGGCCGGCGGAGGCCCGGAGAACCTACAAACCGTGGATCTAGATGCGCCTACCAAGATGAAGAAAACACTTTCGGAGTCCCCAGTGAACTTTGTCGAACTGGAAACTCACACCCGAGACGAGCTCATGGAAGCGGCCAAGGAGCTGGGCCTCAGCGGTATCGGCTCCCTGCGCAAGCAGGAACTCGTCTTCCGCATCCTCCAGGCTAAGGCCGAACGCGATGGCAATTACTTCGCCGGCGGCATCCTGGAACTCGCCTCTGACGGATACGGCTTCCTAAGGGCTGAGGCCCTGCGCCCAAGCCTCAGCGACGTCTACGTCTCCCAGACTCAGATTCGCCGCTTCGCCTTGCGCTCCGGCGACTACGTCATGGGCACAGCCCGCCCGCCCAAGGACTCCGAAAAGTACTACGGCCTGCTCAAAGTGGATGCCGTTAACGGCCTGGACCCGGAGACTGCCAAACGCCGCCCCTACTTCGAGCAGCTCACGCCTATCTTCCCACAGGATTTCCTCGATCTGGAGTCTGGCGATAGCAGCCTCTCCACCCGTATCATCGACCTCATCGCCCCCATCGGCCGTGGCCAGCGCGGCCTCATCGTGTCGCCGCCCAAGGCCGGCAAGACGGTCCTCCTCAAGACCATCGCCCACGCTATCGCCAACCGCTACGAAGAAATACACATCATCGTCCTCCTCATCGGTGAGCGTCCGGAGGAGGTGACGGACTGGCGCCGCTCCGTAGAGCACGCGGAGGTCCTCGCCGCCACCTTCGACGATCCGGTGGAGGAGCAGACCAGAGTGGCCGAGATGGGAATAGAACGGGCCAAGCGTCTGGTAGAGGGCGGGCGCCACATCGTAGTCCTCCTGGACGGCATCACCCGTCTCACCCGCGCCTACAACCTGGCCCTACCCTCCAGCGGCCGTACCCTCTCCGGCGGCATAGACCCAGTGGCCCTGCACCCCTCCAAGCGCCTGTTCGGCGCTGGACGCACCATCGAGGAGGGAGGCAGCCTGACCATGATCGCCACCTGCCTGGTCGATACCGGCAGCCGCATGGATGAGGTCATATTCGAGGAGTTCAAGGGCACCGGCAACTGGGAGCTGTTCCTTGACCGTCGTCTGGCGGAAAGACGCACCTACCCGGCCATCGATATCCAGCGCAGCAGCACCCGCCGTGACGATCTCCTGCTCGGCGAAGAGAAATACAAGAAGGTGCTGCTACTGCGCCGCATGACCGCCATGGTGTCCCAGAACTCATCTAACTCCGCAGAGGCCACGGAGCTGATCTTGGAACGCCTCCAGCGCACCAAGACAAACGAAGAGTTCCTCGCCACCATCAAAGACGCCGGCTAGGCGTGGCATTCACTAATCTCCCCCTGCTGCTCCTTAACTGCCTGTAACACGTTCGTTCATAACGCGTCAATTTGTGAAGAGATTGACAAATGGGGTATAATACCTCCGATTTGTCAAGCAGGGCAGATTTGAGGTGGTGCCCCACATGGCGCTCTGTTGGCACGAGAAGGAGATAAACAGGAGGTAGATTATTCGGGACCAGCAAGCGTTGCCCCAGCGCTGGCCTGGAGGCCGAGACAGACGCAAGCTTGACCCGCGGAGCGCGGGCAAGCCCCCAACCGGACAGCGAAGGTACTGTCTCCACGTAGTCTTCCTACTCATGGCCTTCATCGCGGTCGGTGTCACCGCGACGGGAGCCCTGGGGAGGGTCGCACCTCCTTTCGTCTCCGCCGACGTTGCCCTTGAGGAGGCTGTTAGTGAAAGCCCCTCCGTCAGCTACCTGCGTCCCCCCGTCGTTCTGGCAACCTCTTCCGGCATCTACATCGTCAACCCTGAGCCACAGCAGACAGAACCAGAGGAGGCCACTCCCGAGGCCACACCTGAGCCCACACCCGAACCGCAGCCCGAACCGCAACCTGCCTTCATCGTCTACACCGTTCAGCTTGGAGACTCCGTCGCGTCCATCGCCGCCGGCTTCGGCATAGATGTTGACTACATCCTCTGGAACAACGCTGACCTGCATGAGGATCCCGATCTGCTCCTTGTTGGGCAGAAGCTCCAGATCCCCAGCGTCAACGGCCTCGTCTACAACGTTAGGCTGGGCGATACCCTGTCCGGTATCGCATCCTTCTATCAGATAGACGTCCCCAGCATCCTCGCCTTCGTGCCCAACGAAATCGGCTCAGCGGACACCGTTATAGAGGGGATGGTCCTCGTTCTTCCCGGCGCCGTCCCTCCTCCTCCGCCCATCCCTGCCGCCGTCATAGCCGTCGAGGCTACCAACCCAGAGCCTGAGCCGGAGCCTGAGCCAGCTCCTCCACCGCCGCCACCGGCCAGTATCGGCTACGTCTGGCCCTTCTCCGGCTCCATCTCCTCCTACTTCGGCGAATACCGCGGCGGCAGCTCCTACCATTTAGCAATTGACATCGACGCCTTCGGCCGCTACGGTGCCCCCGTCGTCGCCTCCTCCACCGGCACCGTCGTTCTCACCGCCAGCTTGGGCTGGGGCCTGGGCACCTACGTCGTCATCCGCCACGCCGATGGCTCGGAGACCATCTACGCCCATCTAGCGGCCATCTACGTGGCCCAAGGACAAGTCGTGGGCCAGGGCGAACAGATCGGTGCCATCGGGTGCACAGGCTACTGCACCGGCGCCCATCTGCACTTCGAGCTCTGGATCGGAGGCTCGGTGGTAAACCCACTGGCGTACCTCCCTTAGAAGTCCATATCAGATTTATGCCAAGACTCTTGCCGCTACTGGCGGCCATTCTCTCCCTGGCCCTCCTGGCGCCGGCTACGCCCGTTGCCGCCAATGAGGCGCCAGCATACGTCGCCATCGGCGACTCCCTCACCTTCGGCGTCGGAGCCTCGGACCCGGCCACCGGCGGCTACGTGGCCA
>JADFKX010000134.1 GCA_022564695.1 Chloroflexota bacterium
CCGGGCGCGTCCTCGCCACGGCCCTGGCCGCCGCCGGCGCCCACACCGCCATCGTCGCCGCCAGAGCCGACGCCACGGTTGCATTCGAAGTGCAACGCCTCTCCCGCCGCATAGGCGCCGCCTCCCAGGCGATCGACGCTACCAACGAGATGGCGGTACGAGTGATGACTCGCCAGCTATCGAAGAAGTTGGGCGGTCTGGACCTGCTGCTCTTCTGCGCAGACCTGGGCGATGGCACCGCAGACGCCCTGGCCCTGGCCTCCCGCTTCGCCGCGCGTGAGATCGCCCGCACTGGCGAAGGCGCAATCGTGATCGCCCTGCCGGAAGAGACGGCCACGGACGTCCCCGCGCTCGCCGCGGAGTACGAGCCAAAGGGCATCCGCGTCCTCGCCCTCGACCTGCCGCCCCAGCCGGACGAAGCCTGGGCCCGGGAGATGCTGGATCGGCTGCCTTGAACCTGCAACCGCCAACCTGTAAGCTACCCCTGCCTGCGGCGGCAGGCGAAAGCAGTTTGAAGGAGAAGCGTAACCCATGGCTGTTCTGGACAAGCTGAAATTGGACGGCAAGATCGCCGTCGTGACGGGCGCCGGGCGCGGCCTCGGTCGCGCGATGGCCCTCGCCCTCGCCGATGCCGGCTGCGACATCGTGGCGGCGGCACGCACCCGTCCCCAGATCGAGGAGACCGCGGAGTTGGTGCGGGCTAAGGGTCACCGCTCCCTCGTCGTGCCCACCGACATCACCGACCCGGCTTCCGTGCAGGCGATGGTGGACGCCACCATCGCCGAGTTCGGCCGCATCGATATCCTGCTGAACAACGCCGGCGGAGCGACGGCTGGCATGGGCAAGCCCCTGGAGGAGGTCACGGACGAGGAGTGGCGTCTCGGCATCGATACCAACCTGTCCGGCACCTTCTACTGCTGCCGCGCCGCCATCCCCCACATGCTGCGGCAGGGCGGCGGCAAGATCATCAACGTCACCTCAGGCTTCGGCCTGCGCGGCGGCCGCGACAACTTCATGTACACCACCGCCAAAGCGGGCCTGATCAACTTCACCCGCTCCCTGGCCATGACCTACGCCGACCGCAACATCCAGGCCAACCTCATAGCCCCGGGACTCTTCCCTCACGACAATCCCGCCATGGTCGAGTGGTGGCGCGGCGGCAAGTTCGTGCCCATGGGCCGCCTGGGCCGGGACGAGGAGCTGGGCCCCCTCTGCGTCCTCCTCGCTTCCGACCTGTCCAGCTACATGAACGGCGATATCCTGGCGCTTGAGGGCGGCGGCCTGTCCGGAGGTCACGCCCCTACCGGCTTCGCGCCGTTGCTGCCGCTAAAGCGAGAGGTGTAATGGTCCAGCAGCAGTTCTCGCTGAGCGGCAAGACGGCCCTCGTAATCGGCGCCGCCGGCCCCTTGGGCCGAGCGCTGGCCGTTGCCTTGGCGGAGGCCGGCGCTGACGTCGCCGTCTCCACCACAACCCGATCCCAACAGGAAGAAGTGGCCGCCAACTCCTGCGCCAACGAGATCTGGGCCCTGAAACGCAAGGGGTTCGCCGCCACCATAGACGCCGCCAGCGAGTCCGACGTCGATAACCTGGTTCAGCGCGTCATCACGGAGATGGGTCGCCTGGACGTCCTCGTCAACGCCCACGACCTCCCCTTCGCCAAGCCCCTGACGGAGATCACACCGGAGGAGTGGCGACGAGTCGTCGACGTGAACCTCACCGGCGTCTACCTCTCCTGCCGCGCCGCCGCCCAGCCCATGCTCTCGCAGGGCGACGGGCGCATGATCAACATCGTCTCCCTGCTGGCGGAGCGGGGCATGGTCAACGGCGCCGCCTACTGCGCCGCCCAGGCCGGCGTGATGAACCTCACCCGCGCCCTCGCCCTGGAGTGGGCGAAGACCGGCCTCACCGTTAACGCCATCGGCGCTGGCTGGACAGAGGGCATGGCCCTCCTCGCCGACGAGGAATCCCGCCGTAAGCTTGAGCGTTACCTCCCGGGCAAGCGACTCGCAAAGCCCGAGGAGATCGCCGGCATAGCCGCCTACCTCGCCTCCGACGCGGCCGCGTACCTCACCGGCCAGGTCGTCTGGATCGAGGGCGGCGCCCTGAGCCACGTGTAACGACCGGGACGGTGAGCGAATATGCCCCCTGACCAGAAGGAGAAGCAAGCGCCGGATCCGGAGAGCATCCGCCGCTTCCAGGCCAACCTGAACGACGAGATCGACGGCATCGCCATCTACCGGCTCCTCGCCGAGGCCGAGCCCGACGACGAACGTAGGTCGATCTTCGAGCAGCTCGCCGCGGTCGAGGAACGGCACGCCGCCGTGTGGCGTGACAAGCTCCGCGAGGCCGGCGTCCAGCCCAGAGAGCGCGGCCCCAGCCTGCGCGTGCGCGGGATCGGCTTCCTTGCCCGGCGCTTCGGCGTCAGGTCCATCCTGTCCATCGTCCGCGGCATGGAGGCCGGCGCCTACAGCATGTACATGGCCCAGGACGAGGCGGCCCAGGCGATAGCGCCCGACGAGCGCGAGCACAGCCGCACCCTGGGCCGGCTCCAGCGACCGGAAATTCAGCCTGTCGAGGCGATCGCCGCGCGCGAGACCTGGCACCGTACAGGCGGTGGCGGCACCCTCCGCGCCAGCATATTCGGCGTCAGCGACGGCCTCGTTTCCAACACGGCCCTGATCATGGGCTTCGCCGGCGCCCAGGCAGAGGGCCAGTTCGTGCTCCTCGCCGGCGTCGCTGGCCTCCTCGCCGGCTCCTTCTCCATGGCCTCCGGCGAATACGTCTCCATGCGCGCCCAAAGAGAGCTGTTCGAGCGCCAGATCCAGCTTGAGAGGGACGAGCTGGAGACGATGCCCGAAGAGGAGGAACGGGAGCTGGTGCTCATCTACCGGGCCAAAGGGCTGCCCAAGGAAGAGGCCGAGTCCATGGCCGCGCGCCTCATGCAGAACCCGGAGGTCGCGCTTGACACCCTCGTCCGTGAAGAGCTTGGGCTGGACCCTTCCGCTTTGGGCTCCCCCTGGGGCGCGTCCATCGGCTCCTTCCTCGCCTTCGCCGTCGGCGCGCTCGTCCCCGTCATCCCCTTCTTCTTCGGCGCCGACGCCAGCGCCCCCTTCGTCGTCGCCGCCGCCGCCCTCAGCGCCGTTGCCCTGTTCGCCGTCGGCGCCTCCCTATCGCTGTTCACGGGCCGCGGCGCCCTTCTGAGCGGCGTCCGCCAGCTTGGCCTGGGTGCTGCTGCAGCCGCGCTCACCTTCGGCATCGGCAGCATCATCGGCGTTTCGACCGACGTTTGAGCCAGCAATGAGCGAGCAGGTAACCATCGACCGAAGGTATCGCGGACCGCCCGAGTCTGGGAACGATGACGAGCTGCGGGCCGAGGCCCGCGCCACCTGGGTCAGGCTAACCTGACCGTGGCTGGCCCGTGAGTTCGGTTGAGGATGAGCACACTCTGGCTAGCGGCGCTCGCTGGCCTTGTCCTGGTTTGTGTGATCCTCGGAGTGGCCGCCTGGCTGATATGGCGCCGCGTCGATCTGGAGCAGCGCACGCTCGTCAAGCGAGTCATCCGCCTGCGCCTGCGCGACAAGCTACACCTGGCGCTGGCGCTGGCGCGTGAGCCGCGCATCCCGCTCGCCGTACGGGCCATCCCACCCGCTTTGATTCTGTACCTGGCCACGCCCATTGACGTGATACCGGACTTCATTCCCGTGATCGGACAACTTGACGACCTGCTTATTGTTGTTATCGGGATTGGGCTCCTGCTGCGGTTCACACCGCGTTACGTCCTTGAGGAGCACATCGCTAGGTTGGAGTCAGCAGAGCGGGGCTGATGATCGACGCGATCTACTCTCCCGATAGCCCCAGCAGCTCACCCAGGCTGGACTGACTCTCGGCTGGCATAGCGGCGTCTATCGTAGACGAAGGAGTCGCTGTCGCGCTAGATGTTGGAGCGGCCCTGGCCGCCGTCCACCACCACGCAGGCCCCCGTCACCCAGGACGCCCGCGGCGAAAGGAGGAACGTCACCACGTTCGCCACCTCCTCGGCCGTACCGAACCGCCCCATCGGGATGTTCTCCGACACGAATCGCGCCATCCCTTCCGGGTCCTCCTGCTGACGACGCCACCAGGAGCCGCCAGGGTGGCTGATGGAGCCAGGCGCGACGCTGTTGACGCGGATGCGGTCCGGCGCCAGTTGCGTGGCCATCGCCTTGGCGTGGGAGATGAGGGCCGCCTTCATGGCGTTGTAGCCGGGCAGGCCGCCGGACTCGCGGCCCCAGATCGACGCCAGGTGGACGACGGCGCCGCCGCCGGCCTCTCGTAGGTGGGGGACGACCAGCCTGGTCAGGCGCGCCGCGGGCAGGAACAGCATCTCGAACGACTGCTCCCACACGGCGTCCTCATCCCCCGGCGAGGAGAAGTGGATGCAGTTCACCAGACCATCGATGCGGCCGAACTCGCTTGCGGCGGCGCTCACAAGCCGCTCGGCGTCATCGGCCTGCGTGAGGTCGCAGGGGACGGCGAGCACGCGGACGCCGGCGGCCTCCACCTCGGCGGCGGCCTCTCGCAGCGCCTCCTCGCCCCTGGCGGCCAGCGCCACCCGGCAGCCCTCGGCGGCCAGCGTCAGCGCCACCGCCTTGCCAAGGCCGCGAGAGCCCCCGGCGACGATCGCTACCTTATCGCGTAGACCTAGGTCCATGTGCGAGGTTTGGTCGTTTTCGGCCGATCAGGTTCGATGTACGGTCGTTTTCCGAAAAACGTTGCGTTAGAGGCGATTTTCAGATAGCCGGGGACGAGAAACGTTTGGTCGTTTTCCGACGAGCGCTCGGGTGCGGTAGGGTGCAGCATCGCGGGTTCCTTCGACAAGCTCAGGACAGGCTATATGGTAGGGGAAACGGGCGGTAAGTCAAAGGGGGACGAGTCCAGTCAGACACATCCCCCACTTTGGGTTCGCAGGTCGCTTAGCGGCGACGACGTAGCGGTCAACCGCATTCCCGCTGCCGTCCGTCAGGTAACGGCACCCGCCGGGGCAACCCGGACTACGGGCTTGGTTTCGCGTATTGCAGGCTGTCCGTTACTATGAACTCGTCGCCTTCACGCTCGATGACGAAAATTCGGTCCGAATCCTGCCAGACCCGGCACTCAGCAGTCCGATTGTAGATTTGGCGTCCTCCCTCCTTGACTGTGAGGATCACGGTTATTCGGGCCTTCTCCGCCCCGGGTCCATCGCCGCAACCGCGTCCCCAGGTCTTCTCCGCCATAGCATCTATATCAGCGAGGCATCTACCTGACGCAGCGTCTGCCGGAGACCCGTAGGAACAGAGGAGCGAGCCGGTGCGGTTGTCGTAATTAAATTGTAGACTCTCATGCTTGAGCCAGCACGCCGTTGAGACGGCGAGGATCACGATCCAAAGCGTGATGAAGACGCCTCGGCGCATAATACGAGTCATGCCACGTGGGCCTTGGGTCACGTTCAACCCCTAGGCCCGCGACTCACTTGATCGTGCCCAGCGTGGACCGACGGCCCGGCGTGGCCATGCGTGGTAAACCTCATAGACAATACCCCTCGGCGTATGGTCAACGCTCAAGCGGGGTCGGAGTTACGGCGATGCGCGCCCTACCCCGGCGGGCGCGGCGGCGCGGGCCGGTCGCCGGCGGCGTACCGCCTGAGCCCCTCCACCATCGCCGGGTCGGCTAGGCTCGCCTCGTGCACGC